>NZ_JBNDKT010000047.1:0-48211 GCF_050435685.1 Paraburkholderia sp. GAS448 | reverse complement strand
TCATCATCGTGAGTCTGTTCCGTGAGCTGCCTTCTATAACGTCCTCAGCTACGCCAGCGATGACCACCGAGCTGAATAAATCAGCGTTTCCCTAGAACGACCATTACCTTAGCAAGAGCAGCCCAGCCTGCCTTCCCACCTCTCTGGGTATGTTTTTCGGCAGAGCGCCACACCCCGACGAATTGCCACAGCGTCAGAATCACAACAAAGGTGTAAAAAGACAGAATGAAGAGTCCGGTCGCTATCGGGTCGAGTTGTCGAATCTCGTCAGTTGATCCGACCCAAGCGGTGAGTGCTATGACAACGGCCGAAAGAAGGGAACCGATAATCCAGTAAGAAAATCCAAGCGAATAATCTCCGCGCCAATGCTTCAATATAAAGTTGGATCGTCGAGCATGAGAGGCTGAAGAAAGGGGAAGCGTTTGGGTTGCCTCCCCGGCCGGTAAAGCTTGATCGGACTGCGGTGAAGTTTGGCCGGTGACCTCGACATCCCGCAGCGGTGAGCCGCATTTGAAGCAAAAACAGGCATCGCTCTGGTTAGAGGAGCCACATTTTGTGCAAAACATGGTCGTTATACTCGACGGTCAGTTGACCCGAACGGTGGGAAAATTTGCGGGTAAAGCCATCGCAAATGCCGGCGCCCGCGATCAAGGTGGGCATGCCTTTCTGGCGCAAGGCTAACACAGCGCCTGCAGATATGGGGATGCGCCAATTTTCGTTGGCGCAGTGCTGGCGCATCCGCAGAAACTTGCTGCCGCAACAATCAGAACCGTTTTTTTCATTGAAGTGACAGGCTTAAAATTGTCAACGACACGTAGGGCACTTGAAATATTTATCTTGAGGGCAACCCGACACGAGTGTAGAGCACGGGCGGTATCGCTACCAGCGATGTTAGCCACATATATTTAACGGCCGCTATTGGCTAATCTGAAGAGCTGTTCAGGGTCGGTTTATGCCGTTCGCATACCCGCCGCGATCAGCGATCGATCGAAGTTAGCGTTCGACCGGGTGGGGCCACAACCTGCCGTTCAGCGAGCTTGGAAACCGGCCGTTGGAACGGCTGCCCTACTCCTGAACCTGACGGACGAGCTCAATCCGAACCGTTGTGCTGGGCGGATATCGTTAGCCACCGCTCGCCGCGTTGGGTATGAGGCGCAATGCGGCAATGAAGCGCCACCCGCTAAATCCGGGCTTGCATCTTGGATTAGTATTCCTCTCGGCCTATATCTAACGAGCACAAGGGTGCTTACGCGAATGGCGGTTTTGTGCGACCGCCCACACATCCTCTATTTTTCCATAGTCAGTCGCCTATGATTGAACGTGCACTTGAACTATGCGGCGTTCGCTCACCTAGGGGTCGCTCATGCAAACTCTGCAATGGCTTTTCGATGCACTGCGCCCGCTGTATCGAAAGGCCGAGGTAGTGGTTTTTTTCGTCAAAATATGCTTAAGAATCGGAACACATCCTAGAAAGACCGCCGATCAAATATTGTGCGGAACAGGCCATATTGTTCTCGGACCAAAGCTTTGCGCATCGATGGGGTTAGCAGTTCTCATCGCTTCGTTCACGGTGATAGAGCACGTCAAACCAAGCACTGACTGGTTCTACGTGACGTTGGGTTTGCCCGCGAACGAGGTGGCTGCTTTTTGTCTCGATTTCAAAGTAAGCAAACATGACGCCGAGTATCTTTATGTTTTGCAGGATACGGACGCTGACGAATTTGCACGCGTTTCTCACCAAATCGAATCTTTGGCTGGATCAACTTCAGACACTGACATAGCATTGTATCTCGACAAACTAGACGCCTCACTCGCCAGAGACTATATAAGCCACGCGAAGTCCGACGCCGGGCGTGCCCGAGCAATAAACGCCTTAACTCAGATTATTTTGATGTTTTTTATTCTACTTGGTGGCGCCATATATCACTTATCCGTGAGACCGAAATCTATATCACTCAAAACCTCAATTACATTGACACAGTATTTTTTTGGATATTACGGGCTCTTCATTGCGTCAAATCAAGCAATCGATTGGATGATATACAAGACGGATTTATCTTTCCTCTTTTCTAAACCGCTTGGATATATCGAGACAATTTTCTTGACAACGCAATATTGTATATTTTTAAACCGGGCTCATAGACGTAGCACTCCACGCGTCCTCTTCGCCCTACTTATAGCCGTCGCAAGCATGAGCACATGTATACTTATCTTCGCGGAAATCATAGTTAATACAACAAGCGCCCCGGCTTTCGCAAGACTTATCCAATTGACCGGATGACCTATCAGCGCAATGCTTCGATCACGTACTCGATAAAGCGGGCCTCGTACCTGTCCCACGCGGGTACACGAATGACGACAATGGCCGAGCTACTGTCCCCGAGAAGCCCGCGTGGATGACCGGAGTGCTCAGTTACCCGCCGTTGGACCCCAGACAGCGCGACCGGCGGCAGTGGGTCGACTTGGGACCGTCACGCCCCTCGATCCAGCAGCATTGGCATGCGGACGTGTGGACTGGCAACCGGCACTGAGACGATTTCTGCTGTCTGGACACTGACACTCCGGGTGCGGAAAGCGCACAAAAATCGCGTGAGAGTGTTGTCAGTGGGATCGGCCGGTCACCGCGTGTCGGGGTGGAGCCGGCGCGTAATGAGACATGTCAGATAGGTTGCAAACTCGGGATCCTGGTAGTAAAGGCGCATGGCATCCGTCGCCGAAGCCGAAAGCAGTTCGCTGTCGCTCTCGCAGCGCGCTGTACACATGCGGCGATGGTCAGTCGAGAACATACCGATCTCCCCGAGGATCGCACCGGGCCCCACTTCGATGCCGATCTCCGGCAGACTGAACCTGCCGCGCACAACGTAATAGAGCGCGTCGCTCCGATCACCCTTCCGGAACAGCACTTCGCCTGACCTGAACTGACTGCGCACCATATGGGTGAGCAGTCTCCCCACCGACAGTTGACCAGACAGTGCCTTATGAAGCTGTTCGTCGCTGACCTTATTCAGCCGCATCGCAGCTATGCTCGCCTGGCTCCGGCTACCGACCTTGAGCGCCTTGTACACGGAGTACAGATGAACCTTGACCGTCCCCTCGGCAATGTTGAGCTGGCGTGCGATCGACTTGTTGGAGTCTCCGCGCGCCGCGAGCGCCAGAACCTCGATCTGTCGCGGAGTAAGCGCACAGGCACTGTCTTGCGGCACTGCATTCGACCGCATCGACGTGTCTGCGGATGGTTCGTGCCCGTTCACCACGAAACTGAACAGCGTCGGCGGCAGGTACATGCCACCCGCCAGCACCAGACGCAGCGCGCCTCGTAGCACGTCCGCGGAATCCGATTTGTCGACACAACCCGCCGCACCGGCGGTAATGAGACTCTCGACGATCCGGGAATCGAGCGTCGTCAGCAGCACGACGATCGGCAGGGCGGCCGTGCTGCGACGTGCCGCGCCGACGGTTTCGAGTGCTTCACTCACGTGATCGCCATCCAGCACGAGCAGGTCAGCGGCTAACCTGACTTCGGACCCCGAGGCAGCGTAGTCTGCGAATCTGACCTCGGCGCAGGGGACCAGATCGCCGAGAAGGCGTGCGACGCCCTCGCGAAACAGCCCGGCAGGCCCAGCGAAAAGAATATGCATATTTGCCGCCCCACGTGTGTCCCGGCTGGAACGCACGCCGCACCTACTTGCAGAACGGACGGGGCGAGCCGCCAAAACCAGAACGAAATGGCGGGCACGCATTTTAAGAAGCGCGACACGTCGATATCCTGGTCGTAGCCGAAATTGAAATACAGAGTGAGACTGGGATCAGGCGACCTCGCGTTGGCAAGCCTTGGTAGTCTCTTGCGAACGGACGCGCTGCTTCAGCTGGACCGCCGCACGTTAAGCGAGGCTAGGGAACGCAGCAGGACGCGACAGCCTTCGAGCTTCCGGGTTCGGCCACGAGTCGACATTCACCGGTTCCGTTACTCAGCGACACGGACGTCCGCTCCACATCAGCAAACGGCCAGCCGAAATCCGGCAACCTGGTTAGCAAGGGTCAGTGGCGAAATTTGTGAGTGCAGCCAACCACCTGAAGTGTGCGGTACCACACGTTTCTGGAATAAAGCGGAAAGTCCTGGATCCATATTGAGCAGACAATTGGTCCCCGACGGGCCGGCTTCGTGTATCGCATCCGCAAGCCTGGCCTTGCAGCACCAACAGGGCTTGAAAGGCCCCGTCCGTCCGAGAGTGTGCCGAAGTGGGGCTAGAGCGATGGAGGTTGAACCACAGCCTGAACCGGAAAGCGCCGCTGGATCGGTGCTTTCGTCGAGTACGACAGTCAACTGGCGTGCCTGGCGTAGTAAGGTTCAGTGGTCGATACTCATCGTTGCCACTGCGATCTGCCTCGTGTTTTCCAATCAGGGCGGACTAAAGCCAGTTGTCATCGGCGCCATTCTTCTTGCGTCCGCAGTTTCCAGCATCGCCGGATTCGCCTTCTCCGCGGTCTGCGGCGCCATGCTGTTCCATCTAGCCAGCGACCCCGTGCAGATCGTCCAGATCATGATCGTCTGCAGTATCGCCAACCAGACAGCGATGGTCTGCTCACTAAGACGAACGATCCGCTGGCGAAAACTTGCTCCTTTCCTGATTGGCGGCGCATTTGGCCTGCCGGTTGGCATAACGGTATTGTTGAAGCTGGATCGTCATGTTTACACCCATGTGCTTGGCGTGTTTCTTGTCCTTTACGGCTGTTACATGCTTGTCCGTAAGCCTTTAGTTATCCGTCGTCAGAATATGGCCTTCGATGTCCTCGCCGGATTTCTCGGGGGCATCACCGGAGGTGCCGCCGGGTTTCCCGGTGCATTTGTCACCATCTGGTGCGGCTTCAAGGGATGGAGCAAGGAGCGCCAGCGCGCCATGTTCCAGCCGTTCATTTTGATCATGCAGGTAGCCGCCCTCGCAACGATCAGTCTGTTGCGACATTCCGCCGGCAAGGTCGGGTTCGAGCCGGCGGACTTGCTCTGCATACCCGCTGCGCTTCTCGGAACCGCTGTTGGCATGACGCTCTACAGGCGGCTGTCAGACAATCATTTCGCTCGTGCCGTGAACTTGCTAATGATCGCCTCGGGGATCAGCTACTTCGCGTAGTCGAGCCGAAAACGGGCTTTTCGCTTCGGCAACGGTTACCCTGTGCGATTTGCCGGGTTCTGTTCATGTTGGCGTCGCACCAACAACCACTGCACCTTCAAAACGTATCACCCCGTGATCTAGCCAGGTTCTGCCGGTCGGGCTGACACGGTATGAATTGCCGTGCCGGGCCTGAACCTGGGAAGCAGGATTTTCAGCCGGTAGCAGCGCGTGAAATTGCACAGAGCGGCGGCTCCTCTTTCGATATTCACGGCTGAAAACGGCCAGTACATCCCGGCGCCGCCCTGAAGGGTTAATACCCTTTCGTATAGAGCGCCAGATGGTTACTCACCGACGTTACACCCGGCACGCCCATCGCCACTTCCGCGGCCTGCTGGATCTGAGGACCGTCCGGCACGCTGCCGGATAGTGTCACGACACCGCCGCGCGCCTTGACGAATACGTTCGACACGTTGAAGTTGGGCGCTTTCGATAACGCCTTGCGTACATCGCGAGCCAGCTTCTTGTCCGCTGGCGTCGCCTTGCCTGAACTTGCAGCCGGACTCGACGCCATCGGCATGGCGTTGCTGGCTTGCGCATAGACGTTCGATGTCAGCGTCACGCATCCCACGACGACGAGCACATTCACGACGTTGCATGCTTTCATGATTGCCTCTCTTGTTCGGCCTGGCAGATCGTGAGTCAAAGATACGCTACCTGAGCGCCTGGATGGTAACGTGTTGCTGCCGACGCCAAAATGAGCCAGTTGCCGATACACGGATGAACCGGGTCAGGGTACTCGCGATGCCGTCGGTTCAAGCATCATTTGGGCACGAAGCAGTTCACCTAGGCCTCGGCATCCGGATCAAAACGAAGGCGGCAACGACAATCCTTGCGACTCGGTTGACGACTTACGTGGCTCTGAGATTGAGCAGCTCTTAGACTGGCCAAAGAGCGAGTTCGCGGCTTGTCTCTTCGGCGCCAATGAACCGCCCGGGCGCCTGTTCAGGACCGCTATGGGTCGGGTACGGCCGACCGCGTCGGGCAGAGATCGGCCAGGAAGCGACGTTCGATGCTTCGGCCCAGATCGTCGACGATCGTGGGGAACTCGTTTGCAAGTTTGCTCACCGGTTGCCCCCTCTGCTTGTTCGCTATCCGTGCAGCACAATGCGCGCTCTGGCTGCGAGAGTGGCTCGCGTCCGGTGGGCTTACCAGTGCGTGACGCACGACGCGTCGGCTCCCTTCTGCCAAGCCTTGGCCAGGTCACTGCCTGGCGGGTGCGGATTGGCCTCGCCGAGCAGGTAACCCTCATACCCCTGATTAAACGCGGCCTTTAGACGGCGTTGCGCGTCGGTGACAGGGGCGCGCGTCGTGAGTCGGCGCAGCCAGGCGGTTAGTTTGTTTTTCATGGCGTTGTCTTTTGTTGTTCACTGCATGGGTGGGCACACTCCACCGCCCGCAATGATGCAGGCGCTGTGATGTGCTAACTGTTAGGCCGTCAACAGTTCCAGCGCGTTTGTCTTCAGCTTGTCGCCTGCGCCAGACCAGGCCGATCCAAGGCGGTTATCGTTACATCGAGATCACGCGCCACGACGCTCTTCTCGAACGCGCCAAGGAATTCATTAGCGAGGGTCTGGAATCGGGCGCTCTCGTCCCGCTTATCTCGCGGACTTTCAAATTCGATCAGATCCAGGAAGCAACCCGCTTCCTCGGATCAAACGAGCAAATCGGCAAGATCGTCGATATGGTTGACTAAGCGACGCTGCGAAACACACAACAAGACAGGCGCCCGCTGGCGCCTTTTGTCCTCTGGACGTGTCACGGATGTCCGCTGAAGCGCCGAATTAATGTTCAGAACAGTCTTTCCCAGCGCCTTGGCTGTGGCGTACCGTCGTTGATTTCACGCTCGCGAGCGACCGCTATTGGGGAACCTGTCCGTCCGGAGTGGGTCCGTCAAGCGCCTCTCGCCCGCTCTGAACCAAGCCTCATCGGCACGTTGCCGGGAGCCAACTGCGCCGCGCGGCAGTCCTTCGCTTTCCGCGCTTTCCCGGCAGTCCAGTCAATTCTGTGCTTTCGAGTCTAGCTATCTGTGGGCTAGTCCAACGAATTCCGTTTGCCGACAGCGGAACGCCGAAAGACGCCCTGCAACCTTGACGCGTCAATGGCGTCTATTCCTCGCCAGGTATCCGGTGCTGTTGCTGCCGGTTTCGGCTGAACTGCCTTTCCCTGACGGGCTTGACCTGCAGGGCGAGGCGGCTTTCCAGCGTGTGTGGGAAGCGCAACTCACGTTGAGAGCACTGCCCGCCATGGGGTTGCCGGGGTTGACTGTTTCTACGAACCTGGTTGGTTCAGTCCCGGTCGGCGTACAGATCGTCGCCGCTCACTTTCGGGAAGATTTGTGTTTGCAGGCGGGCAACGCGATAGAGGCACGAGGTACGCCTCCCTCTCCGATCGATCCCATGACATAGCCAGGTGCGAAGAGAGTCCGCGCGATCGGGCCGCAGGGCTTTGGCAAGGCACGTCGCGCGGACCTGCCAACGCCCGCCCGACGCATCGTCAATCCCTGGATCGAGAGAAATCGTACAAACGATCGCTTATCGACCTGATCACGCGATTGCGCAGATGTTCCTGTCGATAGAGTCCGGCAGCGAAAACAACGGCAACGACCAAAACCGGGAGTCCAATAGCGACACCGACAATCGTCTCGACCATGGTTGGCTCCATTCCTGTAAGGCTGTGACGAACATCAGGGTTGCCTTGCGCCGGAGACAGAACGTCGATACCGCAATGCCAGACCGTGACCCTTTCTACACTGCGTTGCGGCAACAGCAAGAACTGCCTGCTCAGATCTGGCCGTCAGCGTCCGAGGGGCGGAGAGTCGGATCTGACACCTGCCCGCCAGTTGATGTGATCCCGATGGCAACGCAGTTTGATACGAGCGGGCGCGCCGACGTTCAGCGCGTCCGCATTGCAATGCCTCGAGGCCCGGGTGGACCGCCAGCAGCCCCTCCAGCCTGACGGTTTAGCGACCGAAGTAAATCGACTTCGCGCCCGCAGCGACTTCAGGACGACCCGACTGTGACGCGCCGTCGGTGACCCCACCGACGTCACTGGTTGCAGCTTGCGCCGTGCCGTTTTGCGCAGCTACGCGAGCCTCCGCAGCCTGAAGCTGCGCCGGGTAGGTTGCGTCGTCAGCTGCAGACGGGTTGTAACCGGCCTTTTCCAGTTGCACGAGTTCGGCACGTACCTGTGCACGCGTCACGGGTTGGTTCGACTGCGCGAACGAAGCGACCGGAGCGGCAAGAACGAGGGCAACAGCAACAGCTTTGATGAGCGACTTCATGATGACTACCTCCAGATTGTTTTCTGCGGAGCTACAAACACGTTTGTCTGCAGCCGTTGAATACACTCTAGAGAGCGTGTCGACCAGGGTAAATACCTAATTTTCGAATTCACTGTTAGCAAAAACCTGCCAATGGTGATGGCAGGTCAGTATAGACCCGACGACGGGGCTCTTGTCAGGCTGCCCTGGTGGCGGGTGGGCGGGTGGGCGGGTAGGCGGGTAGGCGGTACATGGACAGCTTGCCAGAGCCGGGTCGCGCACGATTTGCGATCGTCTGTTACCGGGCCGGCACGAGACGATCGCTGAAGTCGCTTGCCCCCGCTCGTCGGTGTCGGCCTGCCTGAAATACTACTGGCGTTGTCCGCCACAAGAGGTGGAGATTCGAGCGTGTCATCGTCGCCGACACGACCTCGGCTCGCTGCAAGATCGTTCAATACTTCTGGCCTGAATCTACCTAGCATTTCCTCCATCGCTTGTTTTTCTGGAGAGATGCTTTGTTATTGCAAAACGAACCAGGCGGCGCTAACGCCATTGAAGCCACGCCCGAGCCGGAGCGTTGTGTCATCGTCGTGGACGAAGCGCTCCCGCCCGGTAAAGCCTCGAACGCCGCTGCAGTGGTGGCGTTCACGCTGGGCCAGCGCCACAGCCATCTCGTCGGAGAGCCCTTGCGAGAGCAGGACGGCACGTCGCACCCTGGCCTCATTCCCATTGGCATCCCGGTTCTCAAAGCCACGGCTGACCAGTTGAACGCGTTGCGCCAGAAATCGCTGTCGTACTGCGACGTGGTCGACTTTCCTGTGCAAGGACAGGCCACCGTCGATTACGACGCCTTTCTACACGCGGTGCGCGCGCTGCCGGCTGAGTCCCTCCAGTACCTGGCAGTCGGGCTGGTCGGGCCCAGGAAGAAGGTCGGCAAACTGGTCGGTGGCTTCGCCCTGTTCGCATGATGGGTGCAAACCTCACCGCTCAGCGAGTCGACACGCTCAAGCGTTGGGGCGACTTCGTCGCCCGCCTCGACGAGCAGCCGCGCATGCCGATGCCGAGGCTAGAGGAATATGATGAGATCTTCCAGCCACTTCCAGGGGCAGCCTCAGCATGAACACCACTGGACCGACGAAGTCGATCAAGCTCTGGCATGCGCCTGACGTCATGGACGCCGTCATGCTCAAGGGCCAGTTCGTCGGCCACCGCTATCCGCCGCACGCGCACGACACGCATTGCCTTGCGGTGATTACGGGTGGGGCGCTGGCGGTCGAAGTTCAGGACCAGCGACGCGTGTGCCGCCGTGGCGACGTGATCGTCATCGATGCCGACGTGGTGCACGCCGGTTCGGCCGCCGGCGATGGGCAATGGAAGATGCGCGTGGCGCATGTGCAGCCCGCAGCGCTGGCCGCCTACTGCGAGAAGCTCGGCATTCCCCGGCGCGAGCGGTTCGACATGCCGAGTCCGTTCGTCGTCGACGCTGAACTGTCGCAGCAGCTCTATGGCGTGAACTGGTGTTCCGAGGTGGACGAGGACTGCTTCAAGCGCAGTGAAACGCTGGCCCGCGCCGTCATCGGCTTGCATGCCCGACACGCGGGCCGGTCTGCCGACCTGCCCGTGGTGCGCAGCGAGCCTGCGCTGGTGCGCGCGGTCAAGTCCCGCCTGCGCGACGAACTGCACGCACACCTGACCTTGTCGACGCTTGCGTGCGAGTTTGGCGTGACGCCTTTCGTGCTGCTGCGTGCCTTTGTACGCGACGCGGGATTGAGCCCGCATGCCTTCCAGCAACAGGAGCGCGTGCGCAGTGCGATGCCGTTGTTGCGAGCCGGTAGGCCCATTGCCCAGGTGAGCGCGCGAATGGGTTTTGCCGACCAGTCGCACTTCACGCGCGTGTTCAAGCAGCAGACTGGCGTGACGCCGAAGGTCTATCAGGCCGCCTTCTCATGACGCTGAGTTTCTGCCACCGTTTACCGTCGTGGGCGAACCGCTATGGTGATGAATGCCACCGCACCCCGCAAGGGCTCAGGTATCGGATGAGACCCGTGGGCGCCGCCCATGGACGAGACGCCACAAGCCGCTCACGAGCAGCGAGCCAACGCCGAGTCCCACGCCGAGCAGCACGATCGAACTCATATGATTGCGCACGAAGGGCACATTGCCGAACAGATATCCGGCCATGACGAGCGAGACGATCCAGATCGCTGCGCCCAGCACCACGAACGACACGAATCGCGCGAACGTCATGCGTGCGACACCGCCGACGAACGGCGCGAACGTGCGCACCACAGCGATGAACGGCGACAGTAGGAACGTCAGGCCGCCGCGCGCTTCGTAAAACGCATGCGCGCGGCGCAGCGCGTTTTTATCGAGCCATCGGTAGTTCGCCGTGTAGACCTTCTCGCCGATCGCCCTGCCGATCCAGTAGTTGATGATGCTGCCGCCCACCGTCGCCGCGAACAGCACCGGTATCACGAGCCATACGTTGAGCGCGCCGGTTGCGGCGAACGCGCCGCAGATGAAAATCAGCGGGTCGCCAGGCAGAAAGAAGAGCGGCAGGAAGGCGATTTCGACGAACACGATCGCGAACAGCATCGCGTACACGGCCGTGCCGTATTGCTCGATCAGGCCGCCGAGGTGGCTGTCGAAGTGCAGGGCAACCTGCAGCAGGTGCATCAGGTCCATCGGAAGTCGTGCGGGATTCAGGTTTCAGGAGTGTAGTCCCGCCCGGTCGCCGCGAACATGGCTTTTTGATCTGACGCATGGCGCACGGAAAAGCGCGGGGTGCGCGACCGGCAGATACCGGTCGCGCACCCCGCGCCTGTTACCGGAGACCCTGCGTGTTATCCGTTCACGGCTTCCAGCGACGGATAGTCCGTGTAGCCCGCCTCGCCTTCGGCGTAGAACGTGTCGGCAATCGGCTCGTTCAGCGAGGCGTCGAGTTCGAAGCGGCGCGGCAGATCCGGATTCGCGATGAAGAGCTTGCCCCATGCGACGGCGTCGGCTTCACCCGCGTCGAGCACGTGCTGCGCGCTTTCCTTCGTGAACTTTTCGTTGGCGATGTACGGGCCGCCGAACGCTTCCTTCAGTTGCGGCCCGAGACGGTTGTCGCCGAGCGATTCGCGCGCTGCGATGAACGCGATCCTGCGCTTGCCGAGTTCGCGCGCCACATAGCCGAAGGTCGCTGCCGGATCGGAGTCGCCCATCGTGTGCGAATCGCCACGCGGCGCGAGGTGCACGCCGACGCGGTTTGCGCCCCACACGTCGATACACGCATCGGTGACTTCGAGCAGCAGACGTGCGCGGTTTTCGATCGAACCGCCGTACTCGTCGGTGCGATGGTTCGTGCTGTCCTGCAGGAACTGGTCGAGCAGATAGCCGTTTGCGCCGTGCACTTCGACGCCGTCGAAACCGGCCGCCTTCGCGTTTTCCGCACCTTTGCGGTACGCGTCGACGATGCCCGGGATTTCCGCCAGATCGAGTGCGCGCGGAGTCACGAATTCACGCTTCGGGCGCACGAGGCTGACGTGACCTTGCGGGGCGATCGCGCTCGGCGCAACGGGCAGGTCACCGTTCAGGAAAACCGGGTCCGAGACGCGGCCGACGTGCCACAGTTGAAGGAAGATCTTGCCGCCGGCCTTGTGCACGGCTTCCGTGACGAGCTTCCAGCCCGCGACCTGTTCCTCCGACCAGATGCCCGGCGTGTCGGCATAACCGAGGCCTTGCGGCGTGACGGACGTCGCTTCGCTCAGGATCAGGCCCGCCGATGCGCGTTCGGCGTAGTACTTCGCCATCAGCGCGTTCGGCACGCGGATCTTGCCTGCGCGTTGACGCGTCAGCGGCGCCATGAAAATGCGGTTGGGCAACGTGAGATCGCCAATCTGGATCGGGTCAAAAAGAGTCGGCATATGTGTTCACCTTTGCTGGCGGGCCGTGAGGCCTCGGCTATGAAATAGCGTGATAAAGGAATGCGTGGCGATGCAGCTTGACCCGGCCGGTCAGGCACGGTCGGACCCGGTCAGAGGTCCTTGTTCATGTGTTCGACGAAGGCCTGAATGACGGCTTCATTGCGCTTGAAGAACACCCATTGACCGACGCGCTTCGACGTCACCAGGCCAGCACGCTGCAGCGCGGCCAGATGCGCGGAGACCGTCGACTGCGATAGTCCGCAGCGGCCTTCGAACTTGCCTGCGCACACACCGTGGTCGAACGGCAACTCCTGGTCCGCAAAGTGCACGTGCGGGTCCTTCAGCCAGCCGAGAATCTCGCGGCGCACAGGATTGGCAAGCGCCTTGTGGATCGCGTCGATATCAATCTTCATCGCGGTAGACCGGGTTTTCATGAGATGCATCGCTACGGGACGAATCTTATATCGTAATTATACGATATATTAAAAGCCCCTGCTGACTTAAGGGGCGATAGCGCTCAGAACACGGGAAGCAGCACTTGCGCGGACCGATCTGCGGGGGACAAAAAAGTCTGCACCTTTGTACTCACGATACGGTACGGTGACGGCTGATGTAGAGGCGAAGCCGCTGGCTCCTGTTCGGCACTGCAGAAGCCCGGCTACGCAACGTGAAGTCAGCAATGCTCAAGAGGTTATCGATGACAGAGATCCGCGCCGCTCAATTTCCCGAGCATGTTGAACTTGTTCGCACCATCTTTCGTGAGTATGCAGATAGCCTGGGGATCGATCTGGATTTTCAGGACTTTGACGCGGAGCTGGCAAGCCTTCCGGGCAAATATGCGGCACCCAAAGGCAACGTTTTTCTTGCGTGGAGCAACGGCGAGGTGGTCGGCAGCGTAGCAATGCGACCTTTGGGTTATCGACAACTAGACATCGTTCTCGCTATGCGCCGTTCCCGGCTTGCGTCTTAGGCACTCATACCCAGGTCGGCGAAACTGAGCGTTTTCGCATCGCAACCCCGCGTAAGCGCCATGTCATGGCTCGCGAAAAAAACCGTGCGGTCCTTTGCCAACGTCCTGAACAGATCGATCAGGACAGCGCGTGCGGCGGCGTCGAGCCCGCCGCCCGGTTCATCCGCGATAACAACGGCGGTCTCGCCCAGCGCCGCCGCCGTCAGGAATATCTTCTTTCGCGTGCCGAGCGACATTTGCTCGAAGCGTTTCTCGAGATGCGGTTCGAGGCCGAAGCGGTGGGCGAGGTCGAGCGTGCGCGAGTCGAGCGCCGTGTTTCTGCTCGATGCCACCCGTTCGAGAAACTCGCGACCGGTCTGGAGCGGATAGGTCATACAGTCGTCGGGCACGTACGCGAGCACGGATTTCGCCTCGAGCGGCGCGGTACGCAGCGAATGCCCACCAAGCCACACCTCGCCTTCGTCGGCGTCGATCGTACCGGCAAGGATGCCGAGCAACGTGGATCGGCCGCTGCCGTTTTCATCGATCAGCGCGACGCATCCCGCACCGGCGCTGTAATGCAGTCCCTGAAAGATGACGCGCTCGTCGTAGCACTTGCAAAGGTTCTCGAATCGAAGCATTTATCGTGGAGTTTCTCAGAGGAAGATCTGCGACTACGCGACGGCGAGCCGGATTGCGGTCTGCATCGTGCCAGCCAGCGCGGATTCCGTGGGAACAAGGTTGTGCCAAGTGTAGCAGCGCAGGCTGCACCACCCGTCACGCAGTGCTTCCGGACGACCGTCGCGCGAGATGAATGCCGGCCAGCATGCAGCGCACGGAACCGCCGGCCATTTCGATCGTAGGCACCCGCAATGGCAGTAGCCTTGCGGAGCGCTCGATCAGCGCACGTTGCTGCTGCGTGAGACTGGCGGCAGCACGTTCGGACAAGGCGAGCACGCGGCCATCCGCTCCGGAAAGCTCCAGCGCATTGCCTGCGAAGTCGGCGATCTGCGCCTGATCGAGTGCGATCACGATGCGCCCGCTTTCCTGCAGGCGCCTGCGGACCTCGTCACGACGCCCGTCGTCCTGGATGAGATCGAGGCCGACCATCGCGAACTCAGTCGCGACGCTCATCATCACGTTGGTGTGATAGACCGCACGGCCTGCAGCATCGGATGTGTCGAAGCACATCGGCTCGAAGTTGAAGTGCGTGCAGAACCGTTCGAGCGCCACGGGATCGGCGCGGCGCGAACGCGCGGTGTAGGCGACCCGATCCGCATGGTCGAGCACCATGGCGCCGGTACCTTCAAGGAAGACGCCGTCATACTCCAGCCCCGAGTAGTCGATCACGTCCTGCACGCGGTATTGCGCCTTGAGCATCTCGACAACGTCCATCCGACGCTCGCGCCGCCGATTGGGGCAGTGCATCGGATAAAGCGCCACATGCCCGCCCGCATGGGTTGAAAACCAGTTGTTCGGGAACACCGAATCCGGCGTGTGGTTCTCGCCGCGATCGTCGAAAACATGCACGCGCACGCCCGCCGCTTCCAGTGCCGCGGCCGCGCCGGTGACTTCGTCGCGCGCCGCGGCGGCCAGGGCGGCGCGTGAGTCGAGGTTTTCCGCTGCGTCTGCGCGCTGGAATGCGTTGTCTGCCGCGGTTTCCGGATTGGGATGGAAACGATGCGGCCGGATCATGACGACGGCGCCCGGCGCCTGAATCGAAACAAGGCTCATGACGATAGGGTAGATAGAGTATGTGACAGGCTATCGATGGCTTGCCGGAGTCATCGGCTGTACATCACGGAGCCGTAAGTGCCGGCCAGCGTGGCTGTTGCGTCGCCGCGTTGCAGCGCCAGTTCGCCGAACAGGTTCTTGGGATCCACAGCCGGAGGAATCAGCGCGACGTCAATGCCGGCGTTGCGACTCTGCGCCAGTGCGTAGAGGTGCCGCAGCGCGGAATAGTCCTCGAGCGCAAAGCCGACCGAATCGAACACGGTAACCTGATCAGCGCGCTCCCTGCCCACGACTTCGCCGCGCAGTACGCGCCAGAGTTCGATGACCGGGAAGTCGTCCGGCAACTGCTGGATGTCGCCTTCGATGCGCGTCTGCGGCTCGTACTCGACGATCACGCGCGCGAGGCGAAGCACGTCGGCGTGGAGTTCCGTCTTGCCTGGACAATCGCCGCCCACCGCGTTGACGTGCATGCCAGGCTCGATCATGTCGGCCGTGATGATCGTGGCATAGGCCTTGTCCGCCGTGACCGTGGTCACGATGTCGGCGCCGCGCACCGCATCGGCCGTCGACTCGGCGCGCACGATACGCAACGCCGGGTAGCCTGAGAGATTGCCGATCAGCTTGCCGGTTGCTTGCGGATCGACATCGAAGACGCGGATTTCGTCGATGCCAAGCAGTGTGTGAAACGCGAGCGCCTGAAATTCGCTTTGTGCGCCGTTGCCGATCAACGCCATTTTGCGGGCGTCCGGTCGGGCGAGGACCTGGGCGACCAGGGCGGACGTTGCGGCAGTTCGCAGTGCGGTGGTCAGCGTCAGTTCCGAGAGGAAGAGGGGATATCCGGTATCGACTTCCGCAAGGGCGCCGAAGGCCATCACGGTGTGTATGCCGCGCTCGGCGTTGATCGGATGACCGTTCACATACTTGAAGGCGAACAGCTTCGAATCTGCGACTGGCATCAACTCGATCACACCCACGCGCGAGTGGCACGCGAGGCGTGGAGATTTATCGAAGTCCGGCCATCGCAGGTAGTCGGCCCGGATCGTGTCGGCGAGTTCGCCCAGAAAGCGCGGGACGCCTATGTCTGCGACCAGTCGGCAGGCGGCGGGTACATCCAGAAAGCGGGTCATTGCCATATCTCCATTGTTGTAGCGGCTCCTGCAGTGGAGCGATGGAATGATTATTCCCCTTGATGCAGCCAACAAAAAGCCAGCAAAGGTTGCAAAATTGTCATTTTCGATAGCAGAATGCTAGTTCTGGATGGCATTTTGCATGTTCCGATGCGGCAAGGACTGAGAGATAACGACAGCCGCCAGACCATGTCCTTCAACGCTCAACCTGCACGAATCGACCATGATTACGCTCGACGACGTCGACCGCCAACTGATCGCCCTGCTGCGCGACAACGCTCGCCTGCCTGTGGTGACATTGGCAAAACAGTTGCGCATTGCGCGCGCGACGGTTCAGAACCGCATCGCGCGTCTCGAAACAAACGGCGTGATCGCAGGTTATACGGTCCGTCTCAAACCCGCCGCGGAGACGCATCGAATCCGGGCCGTGATGACGATCGCCGTGGACGGCAACCGGGCGGCTGAAGTGATCCGCTCGTTAAGAGGACATCCCAACGTCACGACGATTCACAGCACGAACGGACGGTGGGATCTCATCGCGGAACTGCGGGCCGATACGCTGGAGAGTTTTGACCGGGTGCTGGGGGCGATCCGTATGATCGACGGTATTGCGAACACGGAAACGAATATCCTCCTGTCCACGCACAAGACGTGATGGCCGCAGTCATGAGGGCCGTCCGGGGTTCGTCTAATGCAACCTGATGTATCAGCCGGCATTCCCACCGTACTGTTTGGCGCCTTCGATCGCCACAACTTTGGGGACCTCCTTTTCCCGCACGTTATGGCGCGCATGCTGTCAGGTAGCGATCTGCTGCTTGCAGGCCTCGCGGGACGAGATCTGCGCGCCCATGGCGGCCACAAGGTCCGCGCATTGGCTCAGGTTGCCGCATCGTTGCGCGACCGTCCTGTGAACGTCATCCACGCAGGGGGCGAACTCCTTACCTGTGACGCATGGGAAGCAGCGGTCATGCTGTCGCGACCGGAAAAGATGCAGGAAGCGATTGCGAGCCTCGTCGACTGGCGGCAAGGCGGCCTTGCATGGGCACGCGCGAGGCTTGGGGTCGCTGCATGGGCGCCTTATACCCTGGCAAGGGAATCGTTTCCGCAGGCGGTCCAGGTGTTCTATAACGCGGTTGGCGGCGTCGACCTCGATCAACGTGAACCGGCGATGCGTGCCGAGGTCCTGGCAAAACTCAAAGCGGCCGATGACATCAGCACGCGAGACAGACAGACAAAGGCGCTACTGGACGCATCGGGTCTCGCGACACGGCTTATCCCCGATCCCGCCGTCATGGTGGCGGAGTTGTTCGGCAGGAGGATTCGCCAGTGTGCGGCGCACAGCGCGATCTCGCGGATTCTTGATGCGTTCCCCAAGCGGTACATCGCCGTGCAGTTCAGTGCCGACTTCGGCGATGACGAAACGCTGTGTGAAATCGCTGCCCAGCTTGACCGGATTGCCACTTCGAGCGGGCTCGGCGTAGTGTTTTTCCGCGCCGGCGCAGCGCCCTGGCATGACGATCTGCAGTGCTACCGACGCGTCCTTGCACGCATGCGTGTCCCGTCCGCGAAGATATTCAGCTCGCTGAATATCTGGGACATCTGCGCTGTGATCGCGCACAGCCGCGTCTATTGCGGAAGCAGTCTGCATGGCAGAATCGTCGCCATGGCGTTCGAGCTGCCACGCGTCAATCTGTGCCATCCGGCACGAACCAGCCACTCGACGAAGCAGACTGCTTTCGCCACGACCTGGGAAGAAGCAGGGGTGCCGACAGCCGTTGAAGTGCTGAGAATCGCGGAAGGCATTTGCGATGCATTGGCGGTCGATAGAGCACAGCTTCAACACACCGCTGAAGAGTTGGTAACTCGATACCGCCAGGGGTTCGATCCGATCCGTGCGAAGCTGTGCTGATGAGCCACCAGGAGAAAAAACGCGATGAACAATGTGAATGGGAAGATAGTAGCCGTCACGGGCGCCTTCGGCAGCCTCGGTCTGGTGGCAGCCCAGGTGCTCGCGGAGCGAGGCGCCCGGGTTGCGCTGATCGGTCGGGGACGGGCGCCCGATGCTGATACGCTGCCGTCGCAACTTGCCGACGCTTTTCTGCTTGGCGGAGTTGATCTGGGCGAACCGGCACCAGCGCAGGAAGCAATCGATACGATCGCCGCGCGGCACGGTGGACTGGACGCGCTCGTCAACGTCGCCGGTGGGTTCCGCTGGGAGACCGTGGCGGACGGTAGCGTCGACACATGGGATCTGATGTTTCAGGTGAACGTGAAGACGGCGCTGAACGCATCGAAGGCGGCGATTCGCCATCTGGTCGCGAGCGACGCCGGGCGGATCGTCAATATCAGCGCGGGCGCGGCGCTGAAGGCGGGTGCCGGCATGGGCGCCTATTCGGCGTCGAAAGCGGGCGTGGCACGCCTGACCGAGGCGCTCGCCGAAGAGCTAAAGGACAAAGGGGTGACGGTCAACGCCATTTTGCCCAGCATCATCGATACGAGGCAGAACCGCGCCGATATGCCCGATGCCGATTTCAGCCGCTGGGTCACGCCAGTGCAGATCGGTACGGTAATCGCGTTCCTGCTGTCGGAAGATGCGCAGGCGATTACCGGCGCGTTGATCCCTGTCACGGGCCGCGTCTGACGTGCGAGGGCAGGTGCTTCAGGTGGCCCGACATCTCACTTCTCATTCCTCAAGCCCGGCGCGCAGCTGGAATTGTCGGATATGCATCAATGATCGCCGACACCCTGCGTAATCAACGCGAACGGCCCGCTCGTCAACTGCTCCTTCAAGAACTCCACACAGACACGAATTTTCGCCGACGACGATGCACGCGCTGACGTAACAGCCCAGACATCAGCGGGTTGTTGATGGTTGGACAGCACACGCACGAGCGCGCCCGACTCGAGACTCGATGCGACATCCCATATCGATGCCATGATCACGCCGTAACCCTCGAGCGCCCACTGTCGCACGATGTCGCTGTCATTCGATGCGATGGGGCCGGTGACCTTGACCGACTCTTCTCCGTCGGGCCCGGTCAGACGCCAGACACCGAAGCGCTGGTCACGTTCACGAAAGAGCAGGCAATCGTGCTGGGCGAGATCAGACAGAGAGCGAGGCGTGCCCGCCCGTTGGAGATAAGCCGGTGCCGCGCACAGGATGCGCACGCTATCGACGATCTTCTGGGCGATCAGGTGCGGCTCCTGAACATCGCCGACCCGAATGTCGATGTCAAAACTTTCGCCGACCAGATCGACGCGCCGGTCGAGCAGTTCAAGCCAGACTTCGAGGCCGGTGTAACGTTTCTTCAGCAATGACAGGACCGGAGAGACGTGTTTGCGGCCCAGCCGCAGGCTCGTACTGATGCGGATCAGGCCGCCTGGGTCGGTCTTCAGGCCGGCGAAAGCGTCGGCCATTCCCTGCACGTCTTCGAGAATTTTTTGCGCCCACTGGAATGCCGCTTCGCCGTCGCTCGTCACGCTCACGCGGCGAGTCGTGCGCAGAAAGAGCTTCACGCCGAGACTCTTCTCAAGCATCGCAATACGCTTGCTGACATGAGAAGGCGAAATGCCCATCTCGGTTGAGGCGGTGATGAAGCTCGAGCGGCGGGCCACCGTGCAGAACAACTGGAGGTCGCGCAGGAAGCCGTCATTATTGGCTGATAGCGCATGATGAGTTTCCATCTGGATGCATTGTATTGGTCATTGGCAAGAGTAATCTAGCCTCAATTCGCGGTGCCGTCCAATCCCTGCGCGGCCGAAAACAGATCAATCATGAGACAAATCCAGCTTGCCGTTGCCGGCGCGGGCCTCATCGGCCGACGCCACATCGAATTGATTCAGGAGAGCGACCGCTGTCAGTTGACAGCCATCGTCGACCCGGGTCCCGCCGCCGCCGAAGTCGCCGAAAACGCCGACGTTCCGCTCTTCGGATCGCTCGGCGAACTCTTCGAAAAGAGCCGTCCCGATGGCGTGGTGCTTGCCACGCCGAACCAGTTGCATGTCGGGCAGGCGCTGGAGTGCATCGCCGCCGGCGTGCCGGCGCTGATCGAAAAGCCGGTCGCCCACACGCTGGAAGCGGGCGAGCGCCTGCGGGCCGCGTCTGAGCGCGCCACTGTGCCGCTGCTCGTCGGACATCATCGCGCGCACAGCCCGATCCTCGCGAAGGCGCGCGAAATCATTCAGCAGGGGAAGATCGGCAAGCTCGTCGGTGTGATGGGCAGCGCCGTTTTCTACAAACCGGACGATTACTTCGACAACGCGCCGTGGCGGCGTGAGGCAGGCGGAGGCCCGATCCTCATCAACATGATTCACGAGATCGGCAATCTGCGTTCGCTGTGCGGCGAGATCGTCGCCGTGCAGGCGCTGTCGTCGAATGCGACCCGGAGGTTTCCGGTCGAGGACACGGTCGCCATCAACCTGCGTTTCGAAAACGGCGCGCTCGGCACATTCCTTCTTTCCGACACCGCAGGTTCGGCGCGCAGCTGGGAACAGACGTCGCAGGAAAACAGGAGCTATCCGAGCTATGGCGACGAAGACTGCTACGTCATCGCCGGCGACATGGGTTCGCTGTCCGTGCCGACGATGCGCCTCAAGACCTACGCACGCAAGGAAGACCGCTCGTGGTGGAAGCCGTTTGAAACAGTCGTGGCCGATATCGAGCGCGCAGACCCGCTCGAGCGGCAGCTGGCGCATTTCTGCGACGTGATCGCGGGAGCCGCCCAGCCGCTCGTCTCGGTCTACGACGGTCTGCAAAACCTGCGCATCATCGAGGCGATCGCCGAAGCGACCCGCACCGGCGCAACCGTCAATATGGGACGCGCGAGCGCCACTGTCTGAACACATCGGTGTGCGACCTACTGGTACATGGAAGGCAAGATCAACATCGACGATCTGATCACGCACCGTCTGCCGCTCGGACGCATCAACGAGGGCTTCGATCTGATGAAGAAGGGCGAGTCGATCCGCTCGGTGGTCTTGTACTGATGAGCGTGCTGATGCACTGACGGCTGTCAGTTTGCTGGCATCTCCGGATGCTGGCTCACTGACCTCCGGTCACTTGAACCAGATCCCCGACGCGCACGCCAAGCTGCGCCGCAGCGCTGCCGCAATTCACCGCAATTTCCACGAGCCCGATCGAGTTTTCATACCAGAAGGCCTGGCCGACCTGGGCGTCGGAAAAGACCCGCGCATAGGCGACATCTCCGGCCGGGATGACGAGGCGGGCGCTTCTTGCAACGGTGCCTGCACGCAGCCCGGTCAGCACATTGCCGTAGTGATCGATATAGATGACCTCCGCGAGGTCGTCCCCGCCGAGTTGAACACTCAAGCCTGCGGTCTCATCCAGCTTGTCGGACGGCAGGTCGCCACGGCTGAGCCAGGCTGCCATCGGGGCGAACAGGTCCCGGCCATGGAACGAGGCGGAGAGCATCGCGGGACGCCATGTAATACGCCAGCTTCGGGTTCGCGCCGCGCGTGCCGCCACGACAGAGAGCAAACCGTTGTCCGGTCCCACGAACCACTGTCCGTCGGCTTGCAGCACGGCCGCGTCGCGCTCGCTGCCCACGCCAGGGTCGACCACGGCCAGAAAGACCGTATCCGGCAAGTACCAGCTTCGAAGCGCGGCAAGCAGATGCGCTCCTGCGCGCGCCCCGTAATTCGGGGCAGTGTGCAACGCATCGATGAGGGGGGTGCCGGCTAGCGTGTGCCGCAGCAAGGCAACCTTCAACTGTCCGACATAGATGTCGTCGGCTCCAAAGTCAGTAAACAGCGCGATCATTGCATCGCCTCCGAGCTACGGTGAGCCGGGACCGGCAGAATTCCCCAGTCCCGGCCCGTTTAAAGCAGCCCGCATGTCAGGCTGACTACGCATCGACCGCTAGCGCAGGTTCGTCCTGGCAAGGTCGACGATTTCGTCGCCGCGCCCGTTCAGGATCGCGCGCAGCATATACAGGCTGAATCCCCGCGCATGCGACAACTCGATTTTGGGCGGCATCGCGAGTTCGTGCTTCGCTGTCACCACATCGACGAGTGCGGGACCCTGATGTGAAAAGGCCGCTTCCAACGCCTCCGGAAGGTTTTCCGATTCCTCGACCCTGACGCTGAAAATCCCCGCGCCCTTGGCGATCGCGGCGAAATCCGTCTTGCTCAGATCGACATTGGTGTCGAGATACCCCCCAGCCTTGAGCTCCATCGAAACGAATCCAAGCAGGCTGTTGTTGAACACAACCACCTTGATCGGCAGTTCGAGTTGCCGCGCCGTCAGGAGGTCGCCGAGCAGCATCGACAGCCCGCCGTCGCCGGACAGGGAAATCACCTGCCTGCCACGATTGGCGCCCTGCGCGCCGAGCGCCTGTGGCATTGCGTTGGCCATCGACCCGTGATTGAACGAGCCGTGCAACTGGCGCCTGCCGTTCATCGTGAGGTAGCGGGCGGCCCAGACCGTCGGCGTGCCGACATCGGCGGTGAAGATCGCATCGTCGCTCGCCGCTTCATCGATCATCCTGGCGAGATATTGCGGATGAATCGGCCTGCCCGGATCGGACGGCGTGGCGAGGTCGTCCAGTCCTTTTCTGGCGGACACATAGTGCTTGAGCGCGTTCTCCAGAAACCTGCGCTCATTCTTGCGCTGCAGGCGAGGCAGCACCGCCCTGAGCGTATCCTTGACCGTTCCCACGAGCCCTAGCGTAAGCGGCGCCCGATGGCCGAGTTGCGAACCCTTCCAGTCGATCTGCGCAATCTTCGCGTTGCCGGGATAGAACGGGCGATACGGAAAGTCCGTGCCCAGCATGAGCAGCGTGTCGCACGATTCCATGGCGTGATAACCGGAGCTGAAACCGATCAGCCCGGTCATACCGACGTCAAAGGGGTTGTCCCATTCGACGAACTGCTTGCCGCGCAGCGCATGGACCACGGGCGCGCCAAGCGTATCGGCCAGCGCAACAACTTCGTCATGCGCGCCTTGCGTACCGCTTCCGCACAACAGCGTGACCGCTTCCGACGTATTGAGCAGTTCGGCCAGCCGGTCTAGATCCGCGTCGGCCGGGACAATCGACGGCGGGGCGGAGGTGGTCCAGGTCGCGGGCTCTTCCGGGCCATCGCTTAGCGCGACATCTCCGGGCAGCACGATGACGGCGACGCCGCGCTCTTCGATGGCCGTGCGCATCGCGCGTGCGAGGACTCGCGGAAACTGCGAGGCGTTCGACACCAGCTCGGCAAAATAGCTGCACTCCCTGAAAAGCTCCTGCGGATGCGTTTCCTGAAAGTAGCCGAGCCCAATCTCCGTCGACGGAATGTGCGCGGCAATCGCCAGCACGGGCTGATGATTGCGATGGCAATCGAAGAGACCGTTGATCAGATGAAGGTTGCCCGGACCGCAGCTGCCCGCGCATACGGCGAGCTTTCCGGTCGACGCTGCTTCGGCGCCGGCGGCGAACGCGGCGACTTCCTCGTGACGGGTGTGCATCCAGCGTATCGAGCCGACCTGGCCCAGGCTGAACGCCAGCCCGTTCAGGCTGTCGCCCGTCACGCCCCAGATTCGTTCGACGCCTGCGGCCGCGAGTGTTCTGGCCAGATAGTCTGCGATCGTCTGCTTGCCCATGTTGCGCTCCTGAACAGGAAAAGATACTGCCAGTATCAAATCCGGCGATGGCCGGAACCCAACCGCAACAAGCCAGCCAACGGCGGGCATCGACCCGGAACGTGCTGGCCTGTATGACTCCCGGCGCCCTCGCAGTCGCACCAGCTGGTGCATGGCAAGGCGCATCGGTATTTTGAAGGGAGCGCCAGCAGGCAGCGCGAGCCATGCCGGGAAACCAGAGCGCAACAAACCAGGCGGCACGTCGAAGCTTCGCATCGCTGCTGTGCGGCGGGCCTGCCGGCGCGCACGCCGCAGGATCCTGGTGATCGTGGCTGCCACGACTGACTTTTTCCCTGAAGACGCAGTATCCAGCAGTTCTAC
This sequence comes from Paraburkholderia sp. GAS448, assembly GCF_050435685.1. Lineage (NCBI taxonomy): Bacteria > Pseudomonadati > Pseudomonadota > Betaproteobacteria > Burkholderiales > Burkholderiaceae > Paraburkholderia > Paraburkholderia sp. GAS448. Next base: position 24,103 of record NZ_JBNDKT010000047.1, on the reverse strand, counting down.
AGGCGGCGCACGAGTGAGACAGTTTCCGAAAAACGCAACTAACGGTCAATCGCCGGTCGCACCTCCGAGTTGGGAGGCGCGGCGCGGCAGCGAAAGGTGTACGCCGTCATACGACGCAAAGACGGTTCGGCAGGAGGTGGGGCAGATAGTCCGTTCAGCGATTGCCGTCAAGCAGATCGCCGAGGATTTCGTCGAACGCGGCCTGGGCCTCTTCGAGTTCCTGCAATGCGGCATCGAATGTCTGTAACGCGATCTGCGAAGGCCGTCCGGTTCCCGCGGGCGGGAATTGTGACTGCAGGGCGGCAAAGGCCGTCTGCACCTGCTTCGTGGCTGTGAGCACGCGCTCCATCGCGCGGGTTTCTTCGGCTCGCGCCTGTTCGTGGTTCATTCCAACTCCATCGTTCATCCGGCAAGTGCGCCGTGTCGCCGCTCACTATGCCACGAGTCGCGCAGCGCCAGCCCGCCATCCGGCCAGTCATGGCAGCGGCAGACCGCCATTCGCCTTGACCTCGCGCAGCGACAACGACGACTCAACCGAAGTCACGCCAGGCAAACTGCGCAACTCATCGCGCATGAACGTACCGTAGTCGTCGAGATCGCGCGCGACGATCTGCAGCACGTAATCCGCGCTGCCCGACACGTTGTGGCACGACAGGATACGGGGGATCGCCAGCACCTCGCGCTCGAAGCGCGTCGCGACAGCACGGTCATGGACGGCGAAACGGACATGGACGAAGGCAACGACGCCGAGCCCAAGTGCGGAGCGCGACAGCATCGCGCGGTAGCGTTCGATGTATCCGTCGCTTTCCAGACGTTTGAGGCGGCGCGCGCAGGGCGTTTCGCTCAGGCCGACGGTTTCGGCGAGCCTTGCGTTGGACATGCGGCCGTCGTTTTGCAGGGCGGCCAGGATGGCCCGGTCGACTTTGTCGAGGTCGTTGGTCATGGTGAGGGGATAGCGCTCTGGAATCGACCTAGCATAGCGTATTGCACCAGCAAAAAGATCGCTTGACAGGAAAAACGCCAGAAATCGCTCGCATGAAGATAGCAAGATAGAGGCCTTGAGAACGCGAGACCAACATGATTTCCACTCATCTTCTGATCGTTTATATCGCCGCGCTGGTGGTGGTCTACGCAGTGCCCGGACCGGACATGGCGCTCGTCATGCAGACGAGCATCGGGCGCGGCGTACGTAGCGGCTTCGCTGCCGCTGGCGGCCTGGCCGTCGCCCGCGCGACACACGTGACACTCTCCGCGTGCGGCGTTGCCGCTCTGCTGCGCAGTGCGCCGTGGCTTTACGACGTGGTGCGTTACGGCGGCGCGGTCTATCTCGCTTGGATCGCCGTGCAGATTTTTCGCTCGCCGGTTTTTGCGCTGCCTTCCGCAGGCGCAGCGGCGGCGGACCCGCGTCCGTTGCGGGCCGCGTTCATCAAGGGGCTGCTCACCAATCTGCTGAACCCAAAGGCGTTGCTGTTCTGCTCCGTGCTGCTGCCGCAATTCGTCCGGCCGCAGGAAGGCGCGGTCGTCATGCAGGTAGTGGAACTGGGTGTCGTTTTGCTGATTGTGGGCGCGTGTTTCGACGCGGTTTACGCGATCGGTGCCGCGCGCATCGCAAACTGGATGAGGACGCATCCGCTCGCGCAGACTGTGCAACGCTGGACGTTTTCCGCCGCACTGATCGGTTTTGCGCTGCGCCTGTCGTTCGACTAGACGCCCAACGATGCGGGCTGCAGGGCGGCTATTTATTCAGCCGGCTTTCGCAATACGACCGGTCCTCGATCACCTTCCGACGATGCCTGTCTTTCATTTTCTTCCATCCCTTGCATTCGCCGTGGGTGCGCGGGCAGTCAATGCACAAGCCTGCTCTCGAGTCGAACCGGCAGATGTCGATGCAAAGTGATTTGATGCTCATGGCGTAATCGATACAGAGTTGGGACGGGAACACTGTCGCGCGCGGGAGTCGCGTCGGGCAAAATGATTGTGTTAATAAAGGCCATCGACGGCGGCACGCAGCGTGCCGTCGTCACGCGACTGACTCAACTTTCCCGCACCTGTCCATTCGATGAAAACCTTCCTCCTCTATGCCATCACTGCGATCGCGGAGATCGTGGGCTGCTATCTACCCTGGCGCTGGCTGAAAGAGGGCGGCTCACCGTGGCTGCTGGTTCCCGGCGCGCTCAGCCTGGCACTGTTCGCGTGGCTGCTGACATTGCATGGCACGGCTGCGGGCCGTGTCTATGCGGCCTACGGCGGCGTATACGTGGCAGTGGCGATTCTGTGGCTGTGGGGCGTCGAGCAGGTGCGCCCCACCTTATGGGATCTCGCTGGCGCTGTTGTGACGCTTGCGGGCATGAGCATCATCGCGTTCCAGCCTCGCATTTGAATGGCGTGCAGCCGGTAGCCCGCGACACGAGGCGACCGGCGACACGCGATGACCGTCGCCACACCGGCGCCGCCGAAGCGACGCCGCGCCGGGCTGATCAGTTGCTGGTGCCGCGTCCAAGAAAGTCGAGCTTGCCCAGTTCCACGCCGTTGTGACGCAGGATGTCGTAAGCCGTCGTGGTGTGGAAGAAGAAATTGGGCAAGGCGAAATGCAGCAGATAGGCGATGCCCGTGAACTCGACCGGGCCGGTACGCATCTTCAGCGTCACCTGGCGTTCTTCAGACCCGTCGATCTGTTCCGGCTTGAACTCGTTCAGGTAAACAATCGTCTTCTGGATACGGGCGTCGAGTTCGTCGAACGTGACTTCGACATCGTCGTACTTCGGCGCTTCGACGCCGGCGAGGCGGGCAGCACAACCTTTGGCCGTGTCGGTCGCGATATACACCTGGCGGTTGAGCGGCAGCATGTCGGGAAAGAGCCGTGCACCAATGAACACGGATGGCTCGATCTGCTTTTCGGCGGCATGGGCCTGCGCCTTGCCAAGGAACGTCTTGAGATTGGTGAGACCGCGCACGAGCACGGGCACCGATGCCTGATACATGGAAATGGACATGGGAAGGTTCCTCGAATTCTTCAATCGGGCGCACTTACTGCACGCGAGTAACGGGCGAGCCGGGTAGCGCGCCGCGCAATCATAGCGCGACAGGACACATCGTAGCGGCTTCGCAAGCCGGCGGGAATCGGCCGTACGGCCAGGTATCGCTCAGGCTGGAACTGTGTTCGAATGGACTTGTCCGACGGTTCAGCACAATCCTTGAAACAAAGACCCTATGCGGGTTTCGAGGCAGGTCGTCGAACGGTCTGCTGGTCCGAGGGTCAACGCACGGCGCTCGCGCTGTGCACGGAGGGGGAGTCGATACCATGGCAAAACATCCACTGGCGGGAAGCGAGCGGGCAGTGCAGTCGGGCTCGAAAGTGGTCGGCAGCTGCAACCCGGCAGAGACCATCGAGGTAGTGGTGATGCTGCGTCGTCAGGGCGAGCAGCAGTTTCAGGCACTGATGAAAAAGATCGAGTCGGGCGACCCGAAGGGGCAACCGGTATCGCGGGAACAGTTCGCCAAAGAGTTTGGCGCCGCGCCCGATGATGTCGCAAAGCTGAAGACCTTCGCCGCGCAACATGGCCTGTCGGTCGTACGCGAGGACGCTGCGGCGGGTACTGTCGTGCTGAGCGGCACGATCGCGCAGTTCCAGACCGCCTTCGACGTCCAGCTTCAGCGCTATGTCCATCATTCGCTGGGGCAGTATCGTGGGCGCACGGGGTCGATCTGCGTTCCGGACGAACTGCACGGCGTGGTCACCGCCGTGCTCGGGCTCGACAATCGCCCGCAGGCGCGCCCTCACTTTCGCATCCGGCCGCCGTTTGTGCCGGCGAAGGCTCAGCAGGCAACCTTTACTCCGCTGCAGCTCGCGTCGCTGTACAACTTCCCGCCGGGTGACGGCACAGGTCAGTGCATCGGCATCATCGAGCTTGGCGGCGGCTTCCAGAACTCCGATCTCAACACGTATTTCTCGGACCTCGGCGTGCCGGTGCCCAAGGTCGTGTCGGTGGGCGTCGATCAGGGCAGCAATGCGCCGAGCGGCGATCCAAACGGGCCGGACGGCGAAGTCACGCTTGATATCGAAATCGCGGGAGCGATCGCGCCCGGCGCAACGATCGCGGTCTACTTCACTTCAAATAGCGACGCCGGCTTCATCGATGCCGTGAGCCGCGCCGTGCACGACACGACAAACAAGCCGTCGGTGATCTCCATCAGTTGGGGCGGGCCGGAAACGATCTGGACCGCGCAGTCGCTGAATGCATTCAACAGCGTCTTGCAGGCAGCTGCGGCGTTGGGCGTGACGGTGTGCGCGGCAGCGGGCGATAGCGGTTCGAGCGACGGCGTGAGCGACGGTAGCGATCACGTCGACTTTCCTGCTTCGAGCCCCTATGTGCTCGCCTGCGGCGGCACGAATCTGCAGGCTTCGGGGCAGTCGATTGCGCGCGAGGTCGTGTGGAACGACGGGCAGGACGGGGGGGCGGGCGGCGGGGGCGTAAGTACCGCGTTTCCTGTGCCGGCGTGGCAAAACGGCCTGTCCGCGACGGGCACGCAAGGGGGCAGCAAGGCGCTGGCAGGGCGCGGCGTCCCCGATGTGGCCGGTGACGCTTCGCCCGCCACAGGCTACGACGTGCTCATCGACGGCAGCGTGACCGTCGTGGGCGGAACGAGTGCGGTGGCACCTTTGTGGGCCGCGCTCATCGCCCGCATCAATGCGGCAAAGGGCGAGTCGGTCGGTTTTGTGAATCCCAAGCTGTATCAGGCCAGGGGCGTATGCAACGACATCACGCAGGGCAACAACGGCAGTTTTGCCGCGACGCCGGGCTGGGATGCGTGCACGGGGCTCGGCAGTCCCAATGGTCAGAAAGTGGCGGCGGCACTATAGTTCGGCGAGTGTGCGGCCGGAATATGTGTCCGGGGCACGCATCGATGTGAGCAGGACCTTGCACGACTTTATATGACGTCAACGAATCCGATGGAGCGATCATGACGAATCCCGAGTCAGCTTCCGGCAGTCCGCAGTCTCCGAACTCCCACGCTACGCAAGCGCCGATGCCCTCTGCTGTGCCGCATCGGGCGGGGGACAAGCCTTGCTTCGATCCGGTCGCATACGGTAACGGACCAGACGATTCGGTGACCGACACCACCGAAAACGCCGCCATTACGAAGAACTCCGTGACGATCGGCGGGCACAAAATCAACTATACGGCGACGGCCGGGCACCTCGTCACCGTCGACCCGAGCAGTTCGCTGCCCAGCGCGAAGATGTTCTACGTTGCGTTCACGCAGGACGGGCAGAAGGAAGAGACGCGTCCCGTCACTTTCTTCTATAACGGCGGCCCGGGTTCTTCGTCCGTGTTCGTGCTGCTCGGCTCGTTCGCGCCGCGGCGGATCAAGACATCGATGCCAAGCTTTACGCCGCCCGCGCCGTATGCGATGGAGGACAACCCGGACAGTCTGCTCGACAAAAGCGACCTGGTGTTCATCAACCCGGTTGGCACGGGCTACTCGGCAGCGATTGCGCCGAAAAAGAACCGCGATTTCTGGGGGGTCGACCAGGATGCGGACTCGATCAAGCAGTTCATCAAACGCTTTCTGACGAAAAACAATCGCTGGAATTCACCAAAGTTCCTGTTCGGTGAGTCATACGGCACCGCGCGCAGTTGCGTGCTTGCGTACAAGCTCCACGAGGACGGTGTCGATCTGAACGGCGTCACGCTGCAGTCGTCGATTCTCGATTACACCCAGTCAGGCAATCCGGTCGGTGCGTTGCCGACGGCCGCGGCCGATGCCTGGTACCACCGCAAGCTCGGAATCGCGCCGACGCCGCCCGATCTCGGGACATTCGCCGAAGAAGTCGCACAGTTTGCGCGCACCGACTATCTGGCGGCACTGCGCAAATTCCCCGCCACCGACGACGCAATTGTCGAAAAACTCAGCGAATACACCGGCATCGACAAAACAACCCTCCTTGCGTGGAGCCTCGATATTGCTGCCTATGACAGCCGGGGCAATTCGCTCTTTCTGACGACGCTGCTGAGATCGAAGGGTCTGGCGCTGGGTGAATACGACGGCCGTGTGACTGGCATCGAAACCGGCATTGCGGGCAAGATCGACCCCAACTCGGGCGGCAATGACCCGACCATGACCGCCGTCACAGGCGTCTATACGACGATGTGGAATACCTATCTGAACGAGCAGCTCAAGTTCACATCGAATTCGTCGTTCACCGACCTTAACGACCAGGCTTTCGCGAACTGGGACTTCAGCCACATTGACCCCACCGGTGCGCAGAAAGGCGTTGATTCGAATGGCAACATCGTCCTTTATACGGCGGGCGACCTGGCGGCGGTGATGGCACTCAACGTCGATCTGAAGGTGCTGTCTGCAAACGGCTTCTACGACTTCGTCACGCCGTTCTACCAGACGATTCTCGACCTGCAGCAGATGCCGCTCGTCAGCCAGCAGGTGCGCCAGAATCTGTCGGCGCGGTTCTATCCGTCGGGGCACATGATCTATCTCGACGGGGCCTCACGTACTGCGCTGAAAGCCGATCTCGCACAGATGTATCAGTCGGCCGTTGCGGATACGGGTGCGATGACCCGGATCCGCGCACTGCAGGCACGCAAGGCTGCGGGCTAGGGCCTTTCTTCCGTGACGCGCGTCCGCAGGTTCATGGCGGCGCGCGGGTCGCCTGGGAGCCCGTTTCTGCGCGCCGAGATTGAAAGTGTTTTAATTGGACGCTGAATTCAACTACTCGCGCACCTAAGGGTGCGTCGTCGAATGAATGCAGGAATGGCAGTCGTTGGCCGCACAGCGGAGAGCGCGGCAATCAGAATGATCCAGCGCAAGGCGGCGGTTTTGGAGCCGCGCCGTGCGGTAGCGCGTGTTGTCCGCATCGGCGCAATCGTCGCGTTCGGCGCGGGCGCGGCGCTGCGCATCGGTCAGGTGAGCGCTCAGGACGCCTCGATGCTCAACGAGCAAGTCACGCAACAATCGGTGGCCGATACGATCTGTCGTCCCGGCTATGCCGATACCGTTTCGCCGCCGCTCGACGAGATGATGGACTACAAGGAGCGCCTGCTCGCGCAGCACGGCATCGATTCCGCCGAAGGCACACGCTACGCGCTAGACCGTCGCGTGCCTATCGTACTTGGAGGTTCTCCGGACGCGCCCGCCAACCTTGGCCTGTTGCCTTGGGCGGGCCACCGTGGCGAACGCCGCAAGGAATTGCTGACTGCGAAGCTCAAGCGCTGCGTATGCGTTGGCCAGATCACGTTGAGCGAAGCGCAGGCGACCATAGCCGGCGACTGGCCCGCCGTGTACTCGCGGTTTTCGCGAACGTCATGCGACGCAGGCGGCGCAGAACCCGAAGCCAGCGGCAACGATAACGGCTCATGATGTGGCTGCGTTCCTGTTCATTCGATACTGCGAATCTTGTCCGCGGAGAATCAACATGAATAGAAAACGCTTCGCCGCCTTGATGGCAACTTTTGCCAGCATGCTGGGCAGTGCTGCTGCGACGGCGTCGCCGACCCGTACGCGGTGCGGGTGCGCGTCCCGGCTAACCAGACGGCCTACTGGGTCAGTGCGGCGAATGTAGAAACGGCGGACTGACTTACGTCAGGCCGCCGTCCCGATTGTGACTGTTACGCGCGTGAATTGCCGCTGCGCGCGTAACAGCTTGCGAGGGCCGGTTGCACCAACGCGGCCGGCCCTTTCCCTCGCGTTCGCCCCCCGCCTGGGCGGCGGACGATGCCGGCATACAACTGATGTGTATGCCGGCCGCCCCGTAAAACAACCGATATTGCCAGATCCCGTTGCGACCCTGTTTGGGAGTTTTCGAGGTGTGGCAAAAACTATGTTTCCGCTATTTCTTCTGATGCTTAATCAGGTACAGTTCATTAATAGTTCCTTGCCCTTCCCCCGACAAGGCGCGAGCGGGTCAATACAGCGTTCCATTTTTTTGATTCGGCCCGGATGCATTGTCGCCGTTGAGTCTGCAAGGCGTTGTACCCTTCAAGGCGAATTGTCGCATCGAGTTTTCAGCAGGTTCTGACTGTCCTGACATCAGACGAAATGCACGGGAGATATTTGAAATGATTGCCTTTTATGTTTCGTTGGCTTTATTCGGAACGGCGATTATCGGACACGTAGCGGCGAAAAGCAGGCGTGCGCGCCTCCAGCCGGTGCGCGTGCGCAGCACTGAAGGTCGTATCCGGCAGCGGTAGTCGCCGACATGAACCTGACCGTCCGGAACATCCCCGCGTCGTGCACCGAGCAGGAAGTGCGCGAATTTCTGCGCAAGGAACTCGGACACTACGCTGCTGACGTGGCGGTGTACGAGGCGGGGACGCCGAATGCATATGCGGTCGTCGAACTGGATGCGGACGAGCCTTACGTCGGCGAGGTGATTGCCCGTCACATGCAGGGGCTTCACCTGAAAGGCGCGTCGCTCGAAGCGAGTTCGCCGCTTTTCGGCGACGAGCCGCCAGCGCGGCATTAGTACAAGGGACGTGCCACGAAGCCCGGCAACGGGCGTTCGTGGTCGAGCGCGATTTTGCGGAACGCGCTCGTCGCGGGCGCTAGTCAGCAGCCGGCCAGTCAAACGGCGTGTAGGGCAACGCCCGCTTGTGACGCGTTGCGTCGTAGAAGCGGAACACTGCCTCGTACACGTTCTTGCTGACCGGTTTGCCTTCGAGAAAATCGTCGATGTGGTTATATGTGATGCCGTACGCATCTTCGTCGGGCCTTTGAGGACGCAACGTTTCCAGGTCGGCAGTCGGAATCTTTTCCGCCATCGTTTCCGATGCGCCAAGCGCACGTGCCAGCGCACGGACGCGGCGCTTGTTGAGACCGGCCAGTGGCAACACGTCAGCGCCGCCGTCTCCAAACTTCGTAAAGAACCCCATCACCGACTCGGCCGCGTGATCCGTGCCGATCACCACGCCTGAGCGTGCGCTCGCCACCGCGTATTGAGCAATCATCCGCTGCCGGGCCTTGACGTTGCCGTGGACGAAGTCCTGTTGCGCATGGTTTGCGAACTGCGTGCCGGCGGCGTTCAGCGCGCCAAGCATCGCATCGGCGGCGGGTTTGATGTCGACGGTCAGCGTTTCGTCGGCCCGAATGAAAGCAAGCGATTGCTGTGCGTCCGCTTCGTCGTGCTGCGTACCGTAGGGCAGGCGCATGGCTACAAACCGGCACGCGTAACCCTCCCCGCGCAGACGTTCGACGGTCAACTGCGCCAGACGCCCGGCAGTGGTCGAATCGACACCGCCGCTGATGCCGAGTACGTAGGTCTTCAAGCCGCTGGCCCGCAGATAGTCCGCGAGAAACGTGACGCGGCGATCGATTTCCCGGTGCGCGTCGAACTCCTGCGTCACATGCATCTCTTCAATGATGCGCCGCTGCCGTGCTGCCGGATCCTGGTGAGTCATCGATTTTTTCCTCTAGAAAGGTCGCCCCGCTCGCAGTTCTTCCGTTTTGTCTGGTTTAATGGCACAAAATGTATGGAATATGTCGTCCGAGTTAAACCGGATTGAATCTGATGCAATGCCAGTTGAATGCCGGATAATCAGGCTGCATTTTTCAGGTTTTGAAAATGCTATTGCCGGTACGTCCGGTGAAAAACCTCCGGCCCGCGCCCGTGCAGGCCGGAGGCCGGTTAATCATAAGCGGGTTTGCTCGAAGACGTGATGAACAACAATAGGCGCCACGATCAGGCGCACAGAAACAGAGAGTTTCCGGAATCCGCAACTTCACTGGGTGATGTCCACCTGGCCGTGCGGCGCAGATTGATTCATGGCGCGTTGAGCGTCGGCTTGTGTGCGCTCTCGTGTTCGACCGCGTTGGGTGCGGGCCCCGCAAAGACCACGCATGCGGCAACCGCAGATGGCGGCGCCGCGTCGACGGTGGTTGCGACACCGGATGCTGCGGGTGTCGTCGATCCGCGGCATGCGCTGCTGTTGCGCGATGCGTTCGCCCGCGAGGTGACCCGCCGCCTGAAGGTGCCCGCAGCGGAGCAGGCCGCCTACGGGGCACGCCTGCAGGCGGCGCTCACCGCGAAGGATCTCGGCGGGCTGTCAGGCGAATATGTGGTGCTGGTCGACCGCAACGCCAACGTGCAGGCTCTTTTCATCTATTTCCGCGCGGCGCCGGCCGACAGGTGGCAGATGATCGGTGCGTCGCCGGTTGCGACCGGGCGGCCGGGCGAGTTCGATCACTTCATCACGCCGCTCGGCGTATTCGAACACACGCCGGACAACATGGATTTCCGCGCCGAAGGCACGATGAACCAGAACGGTATTCGCGGCTATGGCCAGCATGACATGCGCATTTTCGACCTGGGCTGGGCGGAAGGCGAGCGCGGGTGGGGCAAGGGCGGCTTCTCGCAGATGCGCTTCCAGATGCACGCAACCGATCCCGACCGGCTGGAACCGCTGCTTGGCATTCGTCACTCGAAGGGCTGTGTGCGCATTCCAGCGTCGCTCAACGTGTTCCTCGATCATCACGGCATTCTCGACGCCGAATACGAAGCGCTGGTGTCGTCGGGCAATTCGCTATGGGTGCTGCATTCGGACCGTCAGGTCACCCCATGGGCGGGACGCTACATCGTCGTAGTCGATTCGGAGCGTAAGTCGCGGCCCGCGTGGTCCCCCGCGCCGGGCGCGAAAGCTCACGCGAAGGTGCCTCCGGGTGGAGACAAGGCGGATTGACGCGGCAGGCGTTGACTCATGCCGCCGCTGTCGCCTCTACCGGCGTCCCGAGCGCGCAAGCCAGACACCCGCGAGCGCAGCGACGAAGCCGGCGATCTGCACCGGCAGCAGTCTTTCGTCGAAGCCGAAATAGCCTTCAAGCGCGGCGAGCGGCGGCGCGAGAAATAGCAGCGCCGTTGCACGGGACGCGTCGCCGCGCCGGACCATCCACACGAGCAGCGTCACGCTGACACCCGACAGCATCACGATCCCCCACGCGAGCGATGCCCACAACTGCGGCGACGGAATCCAGCGATGCTCGCCGAGAGCAAGCGCGAGGATCGCGGCGACGATGGCTGCGCCGGAATTCTGGACGGCGCTGGCGCTGCGGATGTCGGCTTTCGCGAGCGAGGTCTTCTGGAACAATGTGCCTGCCGTTATCGCGACCACCGCGAGAACCGAAATGACAGCCACGATCCACGACGGCACGTTGCCATGCGTTGTCGGCATGACAGCAGCAGTGAGTTTCGGCTGGAGGACGAGCGCGACCCCGACCAGGCCGAGCGCCATTCCGGCCCAGCCCCTTCGTGACAGCCGCTCGCCGAAAAGCCGCGCTGCGACGGCGGCGGTCAAGAGTGGCTGCAGCGCGCCGAGCAGCGCCATGACACCCGCGCTTTGTCCCTGGGCGACGGCCCAGTAGCCCGCGCCCAGATAAACGCCCTGCAGCAGCGCGCCCGCAAAGAGGTGTTTGCCGAGATCGCGTCCAGTCGGCCACGCGGTACGCGCGACAAGTGCGGCGATGGCGAACAGCAGCGCCGTTCCGCTGAAGCGCGCCAGCAGGAACAGATTGGGATCGGCAAACGGGGTGATCGCCCGGGCGACGACAAACCCCGTCGACCACAGCACGACAAAAACAGCAGCGTTGAAAGTGGCAAGCATCGGACATCAGGCGGTCGGACCGCGTATCAAAGGTCCGTAGTATTGCGCGGCGCCCGCGGGTAGGTCTTGTTCGAGCCTGCACAACCGGCTGGTCGAGACGCGGTAATCCCGAATACCTATCGAAGCAGCAAGGCGGCGCCAAGCCCAAGCACGGCACCACACCCCGCGCATGCCCATAGCAGCCTGCGCGTACGGCGCGATTCCCGTTCGAGATCGATCGCGAGTTGGGCGTGCTGATGCTGGGCAGTCTGATCGTGCTGGTGCTTCAGGTAGCGCACCGCCAGCTGCGGCACGCGCGGCACGATGTGCGCGAGGTGGGGCAACTCCTGCGAAATGCGCCGGATCCAGCCCCGGTGGCCAAGATCGCGTCGCGCGATGCCGGCCAGTGCGGTCCGCGCGATATTCCACGTATCGACGCCCGGATGCAGTGCGCGTGCAAGCGCTTCAGCCTGTTCGAACGAACGTTGCGCGTTTGAAAGACGCGCCGATACCGCGCCGTCGAATGGCTGGACCGCATGCAACAGATGATGGAAAAGCGCGCCGGCTGAACGTTGTTCAGGCTCGTCCGCGAAGTGGGCTTCGGCGCGGGTGCGCAGTTCGGCTTCGAGCATCTCGGTGCGCGTCGTGGGCGGCACGTGGCCGGCGTTGCAATGGAGTGCGGCGAGGCGTCCGTAGTCCCGCTCGAACAATGCGCTCGCGCCGTGCACGAAGAACTCGCGTTCCTGCGACGACAGGCTGGACATGATTGCGAAGTCCTCCAGCACGAGACGACCCAGTGAGTCCGGCTCAATGCTCACGCGCACGCGCTTTGCATCGAGCGCCGCGTGAAAGAAACCGTGCTCGAAAGCCTGCTGCGCCACCACCTCGACGATGTGCGCCGCAAGCGTCGCAAGCTTGATGTGATGCGCGTGCAGCCCGACGATGTCAGCGCACGACAGCGTGTCGATCCTTTGCATGGTCAACGTGGTCGTCGTGCACAGGTCCCAGATCACGTTGGGCACGACCAGCCGCGCGTCACCGGTGAAGTGGTGGCCGGTCTGGCTCAGGTTGGCCGCTTCCGCGCGCAGGTCGAAGCGGCGCATCACGTCGTCGGTGAACGATTGCGCCAGCGCGCGCAGATTGAGACGTCGCGCCGTTCCCGACAGCTTTTCAAGCCAGCGTGCAACCCAGCGCAGCAGCGCCGCTTCGTCGCCGATCTGCTGGACGTCCGCGGCGCGCAGCAGCTTGACGGTGACGTTGCGATGGCCGTCGACCGGCTGGGCGAGACGCGCGACATGCGTCTGTTCGGCAAAGCCGTTGCGAACCGGCGTGAGGTCGATGGAGAAGAAGAGGGCGGAGAGCGGCCGCCCGAAAGCGGCGCTCAAGGCCCGTTCGACTTCCTGCGGTGGCAGCGGCGCTTCGAGATGCTCGATGGCGTCAATGGCGTCGTGCAGGGTGCCCGTGGCGAGTTCGGGGTGTTCCGCCAGCGCCTCGGCGAACCCGCTCGCAAGCGGTCCGAGGCGTGGTAGCACGCCGTGCAGGCTGGCGCGCGCCCCGTCGGATTGATGCATGCGGATGGCGAGGGTCGCAATCCAGTGCAGCCTGTGGTGCTGCGGCGCCGCGAGCCAGAGAAGACGTGCGCCGTAGCGCAGCGCGTGAAACAGCAACAGTAGTCGGCGAAGCAGGGGAGGCATTGGCAGATCGTTCGGCTAGGCGCGCATCGACAGCTGCGGCAGGAGCGTTCAGGGTAGCAGGGAAGCGCACCGGATGGAGCGTTGCGGGCTGTCACGTACTACAATACGCCGGCCTTCCGAACTCACGCGTGCCGTCAGCCCGGCACCCACCGCGATGCTCGCAGAACAACGTCACCAGTACATCCTGTCGCAAGTCGCCAAAACCGGCGCGTTGTCCGTGGCTGAACTTGTCCGCGAACTGAACGTGTCGCGCGAAACCATTCGCCGCGATCTCAATACGCTCGCCGGGCGAGGTCTGATTGTGACGACGCACGGTGGCGCATTGTCGAGTGAGCGGCGTGAGCCCGATCTCGACACCCGGGAGGCCGCCAACGCCAGCGCCAAGCGGGCAATCGGCGAGCGCGCAGCACAACTTGTGCCGGACGGCGCATCGGTCATCATCGATTCGGGCAGCACGACGCAGGCGGTCGCGCGGGCGCTCACCGACCGGCACAAGCTCACGGTCTATACCAACGACTGGCGGATCGCCCTGTTATTGGGGCGGCGCAACGACAACCGCATCACGCTGCTCGGAGGGGAACTGGCGGACCTTGAAGACGCCACCTTCGGTCTCGATACGGTGCAGCAATTGAGCCAGTATCACGCGGATTTTGCGTTTGTCGGCGCGGGCGGCATCTCGTCGGACGCGTGGCTCACGGACTACTCGCGCATGGCCGCTGAGGTACGCAGCCGGATGATCGCAGCGGCGGGCATGGTGGTCGTGGTCGCCGACAATTCGAAGTTCGGGCGTGTCACGCCTGTGCGCATCAACGGCTTCGAGACGGCTCGCTATCTGGTCACCGAACTCGCGCCGGATCGCGCGCTCGCGAAAGCCATCGCGGCGCGCGGTCCGGAAATACTGATCGCCTGAGCGATCAGCGCCTTCAGCGCACGCGCACGCCCAGTCTCTTCAGTGTTCGGTCGATCGCCGCGACGGCGTTGTGCAGGTCGTTCGCATCGATGGCGCCGATGCAGCCGACGCGGAACGTTTCCACCTGCGTAAGCTTGCCCGGATAAAGGACATAGCCCGCATCGCGCACGGCGGCGTAGAAGTCCGCGAACCGCCACGCGGGATCGTTCGGCGCATGGAAGGTGACGATCACCGGCGCCTGCATGTCGGCGTTCAGGAACGGCTCGAAGCCAAGCGCCTTCATCTCCTGCACCAGCGTCCTGCAGTTCTCCGCATAGCGCGCGCCGCGCGCCGGCTGGCCGCCTTCGGCGATGAAGCGGTCGAGCGCGTTGCGCAAGGCGGCGACAACGTGCGTCGGCGGCGTGAAGCGCCACTGCGTCGTCTTCTGCATGTACACATACTGATCGTGCAGATCGAGGGCGAGAGAAGGCGAGCGTCCTTCGCTCGCTTCCAGCACGCTGCGCCGCACGATCACAAAGCCCATTCCGGGCACACCTTCGAGGCACTTGCCGCTTGCCGAAACGAGCGCATCGATGCCGCCCTTGCGCAGGTCGATCGGCAGGGCGCCGAACGAACTCATCGCATCTACGATCAGGCTCTTGCCATGACGCTGACACAGCGCGGCGATCTCATCGAGCGGATTCAGGAGGCCGGCGCTCGTTTCCAGATGGACCTGCGCGACGTGCGTGATGCGCGGGTTAAGGTTGAACGCGTCCTCGATCGCAGCCGCGCTGACCGGCTCGTCTTCGCGCAGAGCCAGTTCGACTACGGCAATCCCCATGCACTGCAGGATCCTGATGATGCGCGCGCAATACGCCCCGTTGTTCGGCACGAGCACGCAGCCGTTGCGCGGCACCAGCGTGCCGATGGCGGCTTCGACCGCGAACGTGCCGCTGCCCTGCATCGGGACACATACATAGTCATTTTCCCCATGTGCGATCTCGACCAGATCAGTACAGACTGTTTGCGTCATGCGATTGAACGCCGCGTCCCACGAGCCCCAGTCACGCAACATGGCCTGACGGGTTGCCGGTGAGGTTGTCAGCGGCCCCGGTGTCAGCAGGATTGGATCGTTTCCGAGAATCACAGAACCTCCGTAGTCAGAAAATTTGCACTATGGCATGTGGAAGATGGTACGCATATTATTGGCGAATTGTGTCATTTTGTGGAATTCGTGAAAATAGTCATGCCGCTGTCACGGAAACCTGTGATTCTTGCCATGCCCTTTCATGGCAAGGCACCGTGCGCCGGATCTGTCCGCAAGCTGGATGTCTCGCTGGAGAAGAAACTGCTGGATTGTCAGCAATCTGCAATCCGGCTGTAGCGTCAAAAAGGGCACGGCGTGAGCGCCGTTTTCAATCACAACTGGTATGGGGTTTTCCCGACCGTCTGGTTTTTGCCTTTCGGAGAGCGACATGACAACGAAGAATCACCTTCACGCGACAGCCGGTTTCGCCCGCAAACTGCTGCCGGCACTCGTGGCGGCAGCAGCGTTCGGCGGCGCGGCATTGCCCGCACATGCGGCCGACGCCGTGGTGCTGTACACGGCCGACGGTCTCGAGAACCTCTATAAGGACGTGCTGCCGGCGTTCGAAAAGAAGGAAGGCGTCAAGGTCAATATCGTCACGGCCGGTAGCGGCGAAGTGGTGAACCGCGCGACGATCGAAAAAGATGCGCCGAAGGCCGATGTGATCGTCACGCTACCGCCGTTCATCCAGCAGGCGGGGCAGTCCGGTCTGCTGCAGCCGTACCAGAGCGTGAACTACAAGAACGTTCCGGCGATCGCGAAGGCAAACGACGGCGAGTGGGCGACGTTCGTCAACAACTACTTCTCGTTCGCGATCAACCCGGAAGTGGTCAAGAACGAGCCGAAGACGTTCGCTGACCTGCTGCATCCGGACTACAGTGGCAAGGTTGCGTATTCGAACCCGGCGACGGCGGGCGACGGCATGGCCGTCATCATCCTGACGACGTCGCTGATGGGCGAAGACAAGGCATTCGACTACCTGAAGAAGCTCGAGCAGAGCGCCAAGTTCCACACGAAGGGCACGGGCTACCTCGACGTGCTGCTCTCGCGTAACGAAATCTCGTTCGCGAACGGCGACCTGCAGATGGACCTCGACGATGCAGCGAACGGTGGCCTGTCGCTGAAGCCGATCTTCCTGTCGGTCGAGGGCGGCCAGCCGACGACGTTCCAGCTCCCGTATGCAATCGGTCTGATCAAGAACGGTCCGAACCAGGCGGAAGGCAAGAAGCTGATCGACTATCTGATGTCGACGGAAGTGCAGTCGAAGGTGCCGGACATCTTCGGCATCCCGGGCCGTACGGACGTGGCGCTCTCCGGCAAGAACGGCGAGATCGTGAAGAAGGCGACGGCTGGCGTGAAGGTGATTCCGGTCGACTGGAATCAGGTCATGGCGAAGAAGGCTGACTGGACGGCCCGCTGGAAGAGTGAGGTGATTGGCAGTTCGGACAAGCAGCTCGAAGTCGTCAAGCCGAAGTAAGCAACTGGAATTTGCAGCCGAAGTTGCCAACCGACGTTAGCAACCGAAGTTGGCAATATAAGCAGCCAGTAGCATGGTCAACGTTGGAGGATGAACCCGGTGAATACGGCCAGTCTTGCTGATCGAGGCGTCCTCGGCGCCTCACCGGACGCGCTTGTCGACTCGCGTCCGGACACGCCGCGCGGTGTACAGATCGACCATTTGACCGTGCGCTTCGGTTCGCGCACGGTGCTCGACGATCTGTCGCTGACGATCCAGCGCGGCGAATTGCTGACCGTGCTCGGACGCAGCGGTTGCGGCAAGACGACGCTGCTGCGTTTTATCGCCGGGTTCATCGAAGCGGATGGGCTGGCGGGCACGCTGACGGTCGCGGGGCGCGATCTCACGCATGTCCCGCCGCATAAACGCAATCTGGGCCTGCTGTTCCAGAGCTATGCGCTGTTTCCGCATCTGTCGGTATTCGAGAACGTCGCGTTTGGCCTCAAGGCACGCCGCACGTCGGCCAGGGACGTGGCGCGGCGCGTCGCGGATGCACTCAAGCTCGTGCAGCTCGGCGATGCCGGTCATGTGATGCCGGCGCAACTGTCGGGCGGCATGCAGCAACGGGTTGCGCTTGCGCGCGCGCTCGTCATCGAGCCCGATGTCCTGCTGCTCGACGAGCCGCTCTCTGCGCTCGACGCCAACCTGCGTGCGTCGGTGCGTTCTGAACTCAAGTCGCTGCATGAGCGTCTGCCGAATCTGACGATCGTCTGCGTGACGCACGATCAGGATGACGCGCTGGTGCTCTCCGATCGCACGCTGCTGATGCGCGAAGGCCGCATCGCGCAGCTCGGTACGCCACAGCAGTTGTACGACACCCCGAACGATGCATTCGTCGCGCGCTATCTGGGCGCGGCTAACCTGCTGCCGCCGCAGGTAGCGTTTCCGCTCGACGACGCGCGCTACGGCGAACGCGAGCGCGTCGCGTGCCTGCGCCCGGAGAGCATGCGCATCGTGCCGCTCGGCGAAGGGCAATTGCACGGCACGATCGCTTCGGTCGAATGGTACGGCGCGGTGCTGTCGGTGTCGGTCGCGCTCGACGCGACGCCGAACGAGCCCGTTCTCGTCACTACGCAGCGGGGCCAAGGGATGATGCCCGAAAAGGGCGCGCGCGTTTCCTTGCAATACGAGGCAGACGATGTCGTCCTTATCAACCGGTAACACCCCTGACAGCCCTGGCGCGCTCGCCGAAGCGCATCGCGCGAAGAGCGGTGCGGCGCATACGGCGGCTGTGCGTCGTCGCGAGCGCGCGGCGCAATGGCACCTGCTGTTCATTGCGGTCGTCGTGCTTGGGCCGGTGGTGATTTATCCGCTCGTGCGGCTCGTGCTGCTGAGTCTGGCGGGAACGCACGGACTGAGCTTCAGTGCCTACTCGCACTTCTTCCAGAATCCGGAAACGAGCGGCGTGATCGGCACGACGTTGCTGATTCTCTTCGCCAGTGCGGGGCTTGCGTCGCTGCTGGGTGTGGGGCTCGCGTCGCTGCTCTTCTTCAAGCCGTTTCCGGGCGCGCGGATGGTGACCCGGTTTCTTGAACTGTTCGTCGCGTTTCCGTCGTTCCTCGTCGCGTTCACGCTGATTTTTCTGTATGGCTCGCAGGGGTCGGTCAGCATCGGATTGCAGCGACTTTTTCATCTGGAGGCACCGCCGCTCAATTTCCTGTTCGGCATCGGTGGTGTGATTCTGGCTGAAGTCGTGTTTTACGCGCCCTTTGTCGTGCGCCCGACGCTCGCTTCGTTCGCGACGCTCGACATGCGTCTGATCGAAGCGGCGCGCAGTCTTGGCGCTCACGGCTGGATGGTCGCGTTCCGCGTGATCCTGCCGCTCGCATGGCCGGGCATCGCCGCGGGCACGATCCTCTGTTTTCTGCTGACGCTCAATGAGTTCGGCATTCTGCTGGTGCTGGGCAGCGCGCATCTGATCACGCTGCCGGTGGCGATCTACAGCGCAGCGACAGTCGACCTCGACTTGCCGACTGCGGCGGCGGGCGCCGTCGTCATGCTGGCGATGTCACTGTCGCTGTATGCGCTGTACCGGCAGGTCAATCGACGCACAGCGGGAGGCGCGCGCCATGGACGCTGAACTCGATCCGGTACCGTTGCCGGTCATCCATCATCGCGCACGTCCGGTGAAGCGCAGTCTGTTGACGCGCATTATGGGTTCCGTGCTGCTGGGCCTCGCCGCGCTGATGTGTTTCTGGCTGTTCGTGCTGCCGGTAGGCGTGGTTGCGCTGTCGAGCGTGGCTGCCCACTGGTCGGGCACGATCCTGCCCGACGGCTTCAGCATGCGCTGGTTCGAACGCCTCGGTTCCAGCGATTTCGACGCGCTCACCACGAGTCTCGAGATCGGCTTCGGTGTCGCCGTGCTGGGCACCGCGCTTGGGCTGTGGCTCGCGCTGGCGCTGGAAGGGCGTGACCGCCGCGGTCTCGGCGCGATCGTCGACACGATCGCGATGATGCCGAACGGCGTGCCTAGCGTCGTGCTCGGGCTTGCGGTGCTGATTGCGTATCACAAGGCGCCTCTCGATCTGTCGAGTTCGGCGGCGATCGTCGTGTTCGTGCAGCTCGCGCTGGTGTTGCCGTTCTGCTATCGCTGCGCCAGCGCCGCGCTGAGGCCCGAATTGACCGTGCTGCGTGAAGCGGCCGCGAGTCTGGGGGCACCGCCATCGATGGTGCTGCGCCGGGTGGTGCTGCCGCAACTGCTTCCCGCGATACGCGCGAGCCTCGCGCTCGGCTTTGCGCTGTCGCTCGGCGAGCTGGGTGCGACGCTGACTGTTTATCCGCCGGGCTTTGCAACCGTGCCGATCGTTGTCGTCGGACAGGTCGAACGCGGTTACTACCTGCCGGCTTCCGCTCTTTCGCTGATTCTTTTGCTTGTCTCGCTCGCTGCGTTGCTGCTGATCGCAGCGCGGGTCCCGCGCCGTCGCCTGGACTGACGGGGAGCCTCTGATGTCCCGGGTTGCGCGCCACCTCGGCGCACAGCGCATATCGATGTGGCAAAAAATGTCGAAATGACCGAAAATATGGAAAAAGTCTCAGCTGATCCGATTGCTGTCGTCCGCAGGCACACGCTGACGGAACTGGTCCGCGACGAGATTGAGCGCCACATCGTAGAGGGGGCACTTGCTCCTGGCGACAAGCTCAATGAAGCCGACTGGGCCGCGCGGCTGGAGGTGTCGCGCGGGCCGGTGCGCGAGGCGTTTCGCGCGCTGGAGCAGGCCGGTTTGGTGCGCACCGAGAAAAACCGTGGTGTGTTCGTGCGGATCGTGTCGCTTGCTGAGGCGGACGAGATCTACGCGGTCCGTGCGGTGCTTGAAGAGGCGGCGTGCCGGATGCTGGCGGCGCGCATCGACGCGGCGCAGCTTGCGAGGCTGCGGGTCTATGTCGATGCGATGCGTGCCGCGCTGGACGCGCAGAATCACGACGAGTACGCCCGCGCCAACGTCGCGTTTCACGATGCAATCGTGGCGTCGGCGGGCAACGCCAAGCTGTATGAGACGTACCGGCGGCTCGTCGGCGAACTGAGTCTGTTCCGGCGTGCCGCGCTCGTTGCGCACACCGACGCGATGGAGCGTTCGCTCAGCGAGCACCGCGCCATTCTGACCGCGCTTGCATCGCGTGACGGCGATCACGCTGCCGCACTGATGCATGCGCATGTGAACGGCGGTCGGCAACGCGCGCACGACGCCTGTGAGCCGGCTGGACCACGCTCTGTGCGCGAGACGTTGTCGGCCTCGACCGATGAAGAACGCGCGTAACCGATGCACATGGATGACTACGATGGCAAGCCAATCTGAACGCAGTATCGAAGTGAACGGCCGGGCATACCGGCTTCCGTCGACGCCGACCGTGGTCGTGTGCGTCGATGGTTGCGAGTACGACTATCTCGAAGCCGCGGTCGCGGCCGGCGTCGCGCCGTTCATCGGCAAGATGCTGCGCGGCGGTGCGGCGTTCAAGGGCGATTGCGTGATTCCGTCGTTCACGAACCCCAACAACCTGTCGATCGTGTGCGGCGTGCCGCCGTCGGTGCATGGCATCTGCGGCAACTACTTCTGGGACCCGGATGCGAACGGCGGCAAAGGGGCGGAAGTGATGATGAACGATCCTGCCTATCTGCGCGCCGGCACATTGCTGGCTGCGGCGGCGGACGCAGGGGCGAGCGTCGCGGTCGTAACAGCCAAGGACAAACTGCGCCGCCTGCTGGGCTGGCAGATGAAGGGCATCTGTTTTTCCGCCGAAAAGGCCGATACCGTCACCGGCGAAGAAAACGGCATCGACGATGTGCTGGGTCTGGTCGGCCTGCCGGTGCCCGATGTGTACAGCGCCGGACTGTCCGAGTTCGTGTTCGCCGCGGGCGTGCGCCTCGCTGAAACACGCAAGCTCGACCTGATGTATCTGTCGACGACCGACTACGTGCAGCACAAGGCCGCGCCGGGCACCGAAGGCGCGAATGCGTTCTACGCGATGATGGATGGCTACCTCGCGCGACTCGACGAGCTCGGCTGGGTGGTTGCGCTGACTGCCGATCATGGCATGAACGCGAAACACGATTCGAAGACGGGCGAGCCGAACGTGATCTACCTGCAGGATGTGCTCGACGATTGGCTCGGCGCGCGCGCCGCACGCGTCATCCTGCCGATTACGGATCCCTACGTCGTTCATCATGGTGCGCTGGGTTCGTTTGCGACGATCTACCTGCCGCGCGAGGTGAGGGCTGCACAGGTGATCGAACGTATCGGCGGTCTGCCCGGTATTGAGGTCGTGCTCGACAACAAGGCGGCGTGCGAGCGTTTCGAATTGCCGAACGACCGGGTCGGCGACATTGTCGTGATCAGCCGGCAGGATGTCGTGCTCGGCACGCGGCGCGACGAGCACGACCTCTCCGGTCTGACTGTGCCGCTGCGCTCGCACGGCGGTCTGTCGGAGCAGACAGTGCCGCTGATTTTCAATCGCCTGATCGATCGTGCGTCGACTGAGGGCAAGCGTCTGCGCAACTTCGACATCTTCGATCTCTCTTTGAACCACGTGGTGGCGTCATGAATGCGCCTGCTCACAAGGATCATCCGGCGTTTCGTGCAGAAGCGCTGCGTTTGAAGGGTGAGCGTGCGGTTCGCGAGCGTGCGCTCGATGTGTTCGATCCTTACACCGGGCTACGGGTCGGCACGGTGCCGCTCGCCAGCGTCGACGATGTGCGCGGTGCGTTGACTTACGCGGCTGGGTATCAGCCGAAGCTGACGCGCTACGAGCGCTCGCAGATCCTCGAGCGCGCGGCGGCGCTGTTGCGTGAGCGCACTGAGGAAGCGTCCGATCTGATCTCGCGCGAGTCGGGTCTGTCGAAACAGGATTCGCGCTACGAGATCGGGCGCGTTGCCGACGTGCTGAAGTTTTCGTCGATCGAAGCGTTGCGCGACGACGGCCAGAGTTTCTCCTGCGATCTCACGCCGCATGGCAGGAAGCGCCGCGTCTTCACGCAGCGCGAGCCGCTTGCTGGCGTGATCGTCGCCATCACGCCGTTCAACCATCCGATGAACCAGGTCGCGCACAAGGTCGCGCCTGCCATCGCGACGAATAATCGTGTGCTGCTGAAGCCGTCGGAGAAAGTGCCCCTGTCCGCGTTCTACCTCGCGGACATTCTGTACGAAGCGGGTTTGCCCGAGCCAATGCTCCAGGTGCTGACCGGCGATCCGCGCGAAATCGCCGACGAGCTGGTCACGAATCCGCTCGCGGAACTGGTGACGTTCACTGGCGGCGTCGCGATCGGCAAAGAGATTGCCGCGAAGGCGGGCTACCGGCGCGTCGTGCTTGAGCTCGGCGGCAACGATCCTCTGATCGTGCTCGAAGATGCCGACCTCGAGCGCGCGGCAACGCTCGCGGTTCAGGGTTCGTACAAGAACTCCGGGCAGCGGTGTACCGCCGTCAAGCGAATGCTCGTGCAGAAAAGCGTCGCGTCGCGCTTCACCGAGTTAGTGGTGGAAAAGACGCGAGCCTGGTCATACGGCGATCCGTTCGACGCCGCGAACCAGATGGGCACCGTCATCGACGAAGCCGCTGCGATGCTCTTCGAAGCGCGCGTCAATGCGGCGGTTGCACAGGGCGCCCGGCTTCTCGTGGGCAACGAGCGCAATGGCGCACTGTATGCGCCGACCGTCGTCGACCAGGTCGATCCCGCCATGACGCTCGTGCGCGAGGAAACCTTCGGTCCGGTGTCGCCGATCATCGCGTTCGACACGCTCGATGACGCTATTCGCATCAGTAATGGCACACCGTTCGGGCTTTCGTCAGGCGTCTGCACCAACCGGCAGGACGCGATCACGCGCTTCGTCAATGAATTGCGCGTCGGGACGGTCAACGTATGGGAAGTGCCGGGGTACCGCATCGAGCTGACGCCGTTCGGCGGCATCAAGGATTCGGGGCTTGGATATAAGGAAGGGGTGCAGGAAGCAATGAAGAGCTTCACCAACCTGAAGACGTTTTCACTACCGTGGGAGTGATGGAGTGGCCTTGAGTCTGGACGATATCCGTACGCTCTTCGAGCAACACGGCAACCTGGTTTACAGCGGCGAGCCGGTGACGCAACTTGAACATGCGCTGCAAAGCGGCGCGCTCGCTGAGGAGGAACGCGCAAGCGACGAACTGGTCGCGGCGGCATTCCTGCATGACCTTGGGCATCTGCTGAACCGGCAGGGCGAAACGCCGACGGCGCGCGGCGTCGACGATCTTCACCAGTATTTCATATTGCCTTTCCTGCGGGCGGGCCTGCCGGAAGCAGTATTGGAGCCGATCCGCCTCCACGTGGACGCGAAGCGCTGTCTGTGCGCGGTCGACGAAACGTACTTTGGGCTGCTGTCGGCGGATTCGGTTCGCAGCCTGGAGTTGCAGGGCGGGATCTACAGCCCGGATGAGGCGCAAGCTTTTCTTCAGAAGCCTTACGCGGAAGATGCCCTGCGCCTGCGCAAGTGGGACGACCGGGCGAAAGAAGCGAACCGGTCGACGCCGGATATCGAGCACTATCTACGCGTCGTCGAGCGGGTGATGGAGAAGCAATTGACTGTCTGACGCAAGCAGATTGCGTACTGCGCGTCTTGCCCGCTGTGGGCGTCTTCGACCGAAATCCATGCATATCAAAATAACGCTTGCAAGGGTGCGGGAGGCTGGCTAGAATTCCGGTCTTTCGCGCTTTCAGAAGAAGGCGCGGGGAAGCGGGAAGCCAGGGTTGGCAAGGCTTTGCGAGGTGGTCGGCAGGCTGGGGCGGTTAAAAAACCTGTTGACGACGTAGCGGAAGTTCTTCATAATCTCGTTTCTCTGCTGCTGATGCAGCGACGCAGGGCGGGG
>NZ_JBNDKT010000046.1:0-52526 GCF_050435685.1 Paraburkholderia sp. GAS448 | reverse complement strand
CCGCGCCGGAACGCCGGCGGCCGGTCAGCTTACGCTGCGAAAAAGCGGACATTTGAACTTGGCTAAAAGCGGACATTACAACTTAGCCTCTACAAGTAACTGTGTCGATAATTTATATTATGTCAAATATAAGGTGCGTGATCCGGTTGGTACAGCTGGCCGGGGTGGCCAGCTCGGTCAACCGATGATCAGTACGCGCCCAGCAGGCGGTCCAGTGCGGCGGTGATCTGGTCACGATGGTCCACAAGCGAACCCGCCTTCGGCCCCAGTTCGCTTGACGGCACGGCCGCGACAAAAGCCGGGTGCAGGATGCACCGGATTCCGCCAATATCGAATGACGGCGTGAAATCTGCCGGAAGCTTGCCGGGCGGGAAAGAAGCGGCCTCAATCAGCGGCACGACAACCCGCGTCGAGAGGCCCTCCAGAAAGTCGCTTTGCACGTCGACCAGATACGGTGTACTAGCTCGGCCCTTGCCGCTATTGGCGTAGACGTCGAATCGCGCCATCAAAACATCCGGTATTGTGCAAGGGGAAGCCCGTGCTCTTCGACCCATTCGTTTGTGTGCCGGATAAAGTCGGCATGTTCTTCGGCCCAGCGACGGCCTTCCTCAGCCTGGATCGCCTCGCGCAAGGCCTGCTCACAGGTGCGGGAAAAGTTGATGCCCAGACTTTTCGCCCGTTCGTAGACATCAACGGGCAGCGTGACGTTGGTCGCCTTGCGCGCCACGCTGGTTGCTGCATGTACCATCATGAGTCCTCCGCGCGAATAAATGCGCATATTTTCCAACATGATAATCCACATTGCCG
This sequence comes from Paraburkholderia sp. GAS448, assembly GCF_050435685.1. Lineage (NCBI taxonomy): Bacteria > Pseudomonadati > Pseudomonadota > Betaproteobacteria > Burkholderiales > Burkholderiaceae > Paraburkholderia > Paraburkholderia sp. GAS448. The sequence goes on along the minus strand of NZ_JBNDKT010000046.1, from coordinate 51,719 downwards.
TTCGCGGCATGGGTCGAGCACAGGCGTCATGTAGCTCACAATGCCCTTGCCACATCCCGATTTTACCGATACTGTATAAACATACAGTCTTCGCCGGGAGTCTGCGATGGAGCATCTGATCAGGATTTGTAGCGAAAAGGATCGTCAGGTACTAGCGTGGCTGCGCCAGCGCGTCGGCGATGCCGCGATCGCGCGCGCGGCCGCGGAATGCGGCAGCAACGCAAAGCCGTATCTGTCGGCAATATGCCGGCGGCTCGGCGATGCTGGCAGCGCCACGCACCATCGAGCCCAGCGTTGTTGCCGAACAGTCGCTCGCAACCATCCGCGGCATCCTCGTGTCCCGCTATCCGTCCGCCGTTTCACGAATTTTTGCCGGGTATCATCGCCGGTAACCACCCTGGAGCCCCGCGTGACCCTGCTCAAAAAACGCATCAAGGCGACTGACGAAAAGCTCGAGGCACTCAAGGAAGCCCGCAAGGCGGCACAGAAAGCCAGCTGCCAGGCGTACAAGCAGTCGAAGGCCGACCGCGAGCGCAAGGTGATGCTGGTAGGTGAAGCCGTCCTGCGACGTCTGGAGCGTGGCGAATCGGACGCTGCCGACTTTTACCGCATGATGGACGAGGCACTTTCCCGGCCCGCCGACCGGGCCCTGTTCGATCTCGACTGAGTCGGCCAGGGTTATCCACTGTTTCTGGGCACAGCCTTGTGGATAACCTGTAGGGCGGCGAGGCTAACTGCATGATTCGCCACGGATCCGCTCACCCTGCTTCGGGGCGTGGCAGATCCCTACAACGTGACTTCGGTGGCGAGCGTATCCCACGGCGCAGTCAAACGTCCTTCTTCACGCAAGACGAGGCCGGCTGCTTCCAGCACGGCAACGTCACCGTGCACGCGCTTGTAATCACGTCCAAGTGCTGTCGCCAGTGCCTGGATGCTGTCGGCACCCTCACGATGCAGATGGCGCAACAATTCAAGTCGCCTGGGCGACAGGGCCGCGGTCATTTCCTCGAACGAGAGGAACGTCACATGCCGCTCCTCGAGGTTCTCGCCGGCGGCAGCACGATTGAAGGCCGCGGCAAAGCGCCGTCCCATGTCCCGGGCACCTCCCACATGCACATTCAGCTTGCTCATTTCCCGCTCCTTTCGCGTTCCACGTCATCCAGAAAATCCGCGACCATCCGCTCGGCGCTCTGGAATACGTAAGGCTCTTCATGACTCCGGTAGTGGCGGTGGTCGCCCTTGCCACGTTCATTGTCGTAGCCGATGATCCGCTCGCCGGCCCGTCCACAAAACAGGCTGTATTTCAGTCCGTGTGGCCGCTCCGGATCCGCGGCCGGCAGGCGCCAGATCCGCATTTCGAGGATGCTCCCATCTGGATAGACCGCCCGGTCCTCAAAGAGCAGCGTCGCTTTTTTCATATGGCATATGATGCCATACACTGTAGGCGCCGTAAATCTCAGGCGTCGGTCATCCATATCTGCCATTTCGTGCCAACGTGCCGTCATTTTCCGCCTAGTATGTAAATGCAATACGCACAGGCGGCAGGCGGTCATGACTTCAAGGGACGTGCTGCGTACAGAGCGGCGGGAGACGATACGGCAGTTGGCGTTCAGCCTTGCTGCCAGCGGTGATTTTGGCGACTGGCAGGCGATCGAGCAGACCCTGTGCCGCATGTATGGCGTAATCGAAACGCGCCGGCTGTTCATCGATCTGCGGATCCGGGCCGAACTCGACAGGCGCTGCACGCTGGCCAGACAGCCGCCAACCGGGACAGCCCTTTAGGACAGCCCCCGGGCGGGCCGCACAATAATGGTCCTCGCGGCCCGCCTTTCACGCCTCGCTGGCTACGGATTGGCTGGCGAGGCGCTTTCTGCGGAACGCGCGTACAACGCAGCAATGCCATGAAATCCATCCATACCCTGAAAGTGATCACCACGCACCTGTCTGGTACATGGACCCTCCCTGTACTGGTACTGATGACCGGCATCCTGCTCGCCCTCGGTGCCGCGCTGGGCGATATGCTGGAGTTCGGCGAATGCCCACAGCGCTGAAAACCACATACGCCGTGCGCTGGGTGACTGGAACGGATTGACCACCGTCAGCCGGCCGAAGATGATCTGCCCATGCTGCATGTCTTCGCTGTAGTGAACTTCGCAGTCCTCAAGCAAAGCGAACGCGATGATGCATGAATCGTAGAACCTGTTATCGTTGGAGATTGATGATCCTGACCAGTTCGTCGCGCAGTCCCGAGATGTCGAGCAGATGCTGTGCGCGCGTGACGGCCACATACAGCAGGCGAAGCTCGTCATCGTCAGGCATCGGACTGCCGTCGGCACCCCTCAGGCGGAAGTCGTCCGCCACTTTCACGCGCTTCCATTCCAGTCCTTTCGCCCGGTGAACCGTCGATATCACATAGTCGGCTTCTGCCTCACGCGTGCTGCATTGCGCGAGCGAGCGTAGAAAGCCGGTGCCGAGCTCATCGACGATCCGCACCACGGGTTCGAGGTCCCGGCCAAACGGGCTGCGCGCGAAGGCCTGCGCGTCCGACCATGTCTCGAACAGCGAGAACGCCGCCGGCCGGAACGTGCGCTGGCCAGCCAGCAGCTGATCCGCACCGTCGGCGAACGCAGTGATCTCCGCCGGGCTCATCCGGATCGCCGGCTGGTGCCCGGCATGGAGGCCCGCGGCGAACTGCCAGATTGCCGTCACGTTCTTGCGGCACAGGATCGCATCAACCGGCGGTGCGATCGAGGGATCTTCCACCATGATCGAACCGATGTTCTGCTGCCCGCGGACCGGCGTGTGTTCACCCAGCATGACGAGCAGCCAGCTGGCCAGCCCGGCGAATGTCGGGCCGAACCGGAACGATTCGGTCAGCGCACATTCCGGCGCGTTGATCTGCGCCATCGCGTTGACAGCGCCCCGCCATTCGTAAATCTGTTGATAAGGGTCGCCCACGTAGATGATCTGCGCGTGCCGTTGCCGGGCGAGGATGGAAAGCATAATGCCGTCGCTGTCCTGTGCCTCATCGAAGAGAATGTAATCCGCATCGATGCGCGGCTCCGTCAACGCCCACAGCTTGAGCAGCACGTCGGGCGAAATCGCATTGCGTGAGCGCGGCGCGGTACTCTCCTCCCACAGCCGTTCAACGTGCGGCAACAGCCAGCCGCGCAGTTGCACAGCGACCGCTTCGTCGATTTTCTCGTCTACCACAATGTGTTGCACGGATGGCCGCAGATCGGCCGAACGACAGAACCTGCCGAGCCCTTCGGCAATCATCCGCCCGATCTCGAACGGCACGATTTCGACTGCCTTGCCCGTTACGGTGCCGACTTGCAGCGGGCCCAGTCCGTACCGGGCGGCCAGTTCATGCGGTGGTTCGGGCGCGAGCTTCATGCGGCTTCTCAATGCCGGGGTGACGGATGCCCAGGCGCGTGAGTGGATCGTGCGCGCATCGACGCCAGGCGGGAAGCGGCGGCGGGCACTCGCCGCGATTTCGCGGTTAAACGCGAGATAGATGCCGCGTCGCGCTGCGAGCTGTTCGGCGACCAGCTGAAGCGTGGACGTTTTGCCCGCGCCGGCGTACGCCTTGATCTTGAGGTCCCCGCCACGCAACGCCGCTTCAATGACCGCGCGCTGTTCTTCCGTGGGCTTCATTGAGGCGGACATGGCGGACATGGGCGAAGGACGCTGAGGAGGAAACCGCGGGAAGTGTGCCAGAAAACCCGCGCCGGGGGCTCACACGTCAGGTATGATCGGCGCCGCGACACCTGAAAGGGTGACCGGTTGATGGATCGCCCTCGCGCCGAGGCCGGGAATATCGGCGCAACTTAGCAAGAACGGCGGCGGTAGCTCAGCCCTTTGAGCTGTTCAGCAATTTCCGGTCTGAAATGAAGACGGTAAGAATCAAACGACATCCCGGTTGAAATTGCCAAAGGCTGCCCGCTCAAGCGGTTCCCATGCGAAACCCTGTCCGACGGTGATGCGCTTTCCGTTCGAAAAGGACGACACGAACAGGGCATGCCCCTCGCACACACAGTCATCGGCGAGCTTTCTGATCGGGTCCGGGTAGTGAAACTGATGCACGTTCCATTTCACGTGCTGGCTGGAGAAATCCGTTTTGTGCAGGGCGCCCAGGTGTGCAAGGAGCAACTGGTGATAGCCGAACTCCACATGTGCGAACAGCAGTCCGCTCTTTTGATGATAAAGAAAATCGCCGGCTGAGCCTGACTGAACGTCATGCAATACATCCACAAGCTGCCCGGCGTAGCCAAAGCGGATATGTTTCCATAGATAACGGTGCAAACCTTCCGTTATGCCTGGTTGCGGCATTTCCGTGAATACTGACAGGAGCACTTGCGTAAGCTCCTGGGCATCGTCCATCCGGTATCGCATGAAGTTCATGGAAGGCTGCGTTTGAAGAAATCGGGTCTGGAAATTTCGGCGAACAGGCACGCGGCATCACCCGCGTTGTTTTTTTGCCCTGGTCCGGTGTCCGGACCAGACCTCCATTTCCGGATCGTGGTCCGAAAGCTGGTGCCGGCGCGACGCGATCGCCGCAAGTCGGGGTGGTTCAAGGACCATGCCCCATGCCCTGAGCAAAGCGTCAAAGCACGGTGCTGCTATGTGTGGCACCGGCAACGCAACACCCGTGACCCGGTAGCGGGTCCGTTCTTTCGCGCTCGCGCCCGAACGGACCACGCGTTCAAGCGCCCCATTCCGAACCGCGTATTGCAAGGCCTCGGCTGCCCTGCGCGACGTCAACAGTCCGGCCGTCACGACATCGTGCACCGTCGCGTCGCTGCGCTCACGTAGCCACGCCAGCAGGACTTCAGCATTCGCGTGCGTACTCATATTCGATGTCCCTGCCTTTATCTTTCCTTTCCCAGGTCAAGATCTGGATAGCGCGGGATTATATCTCCCGTTTGGGAGCGGGCCGGGCATCGCAGATTGCCCCCGTTCATGCCGCGTTCATGAAACGTCAGCGGGGGTTCTCGTCCGGGCTTCCCGACAGCTGCTGGAATTCCCTGGCCATCCTGTCGTTCACGCGGTCCCTGCCCTGCTGGGCCAGCAGCGACTGCTCCAGCACGAAGGCAACCAGATCACTGGGTAGCGTTAGAAACTCGATGAGGTTCAGTCCAAAGTGAGCCAGCACCTGGCGTTTTTCATATTGCCTGATCCGCTCGTACAGAAGACCACCTGAAGACGTATCCTCGGCCTCGTGCATCGCGACCAGTGACAGGGTCGCGTCGCGGCTATCCAGCGCATGGTTGTAGATGCCGTAGGCCGTTTCATAGCAGTCGCGCAGCAGCAGCTGCGTGTCCGTCGAGTTCGCGATGGCCGGGGCCTGCTCCAGCGCGAACTTTACCGGATTCTCCTCCGGTACGCGTGTGCCGAAGTCCGGCTGCGAGACGTGCAGACGCCTTAGTCCCTCAGGTTGATCTGGCTCATTTTCTGCCCGAGCAGGGTAAAAAAAGTGTTTTCGACGTTCATCGGCAGGATGTGGGGAAAACGCGGCAAACGGTTCTCCTCGTCCGGCGTCGCGGTATTCGTGCCGATGAGGGCGATGGCGCAGTCATCGATGTACTTTCTCACCTCGGTGAAGTACCGGTTGCGCACTTCCTCGTCGGGCGAGAGCTCGTTGATGGCGTTCTCGATGGTTTCGCGATCGACGATGCCCGACTCGCCAAAGTGGATCTCCTGCACCCAGTGAACGTACTGCCGCATGTTGGTGGCCTGTCCGTGCGCGAGGATGTAGTTGTTGCGCTTCTCGTCATCGGGCGGCACTTCCATCGCGCCGTCGATGATGCGCACGATCTCTCCGATCCAGCGCTCGCCGGCGAGCACATAGTCGGCGGCCGACGGCACGCGCAGCGTCATGGCGATTTCGTTGCTGAGCTGCACATGCCGCGGCTGGCCGATCGTGAATTCGCTGCGGTAGCGGTTGACGCTCTCCGCGCTCATGGTGCTGCTGCCCCGCCCGGCCATGTGCCGCACCTGCCACGCCGTGAGCGCCTTGTTGTCGACCCACAGCAGCTTGCTCACGTTCAGCCTGCTGCGCAGGATCCGCTCTTCCTTCGTGGCCGGGTCGATGTACGGGCGCGCATATTGAAAGCCCCGCGGCCAGATCGAGCAGGCGAGACCCCAGAAAAGGACAGGCAGATCGGGCGTGAGGATCAGTTCGCGGATCTTCGCCGGATCCTTCTCCTGCAGCGTCGTGTCGTGCAGGTGGTCGAGCGCGAAGTCGAGTAGCCACTTCGTCAGGTACGAGGAGGTGTTTGCGAACGCGAAGCCCGTGGTGTTGCGGCCCAGATCAATCTTGTCTTCCATCAGTTGCCGGTTGAGTTCCAGCATCGCCATCTCGTTCGGGGCCTTCAGCGACACGTGGAAACCTGAATGGAAAAGCGGTACCTGGATGACGGCGCCCAGCCCGAGCATCGACCGGATCTGCAGGATGGCCTTCTCTCCCGACACTTTCTCGTTCGGTGCACTCGAAAACGAGAGCCGCCCCAGATTGATCCTGCCCTGCTCCGAGCTGACGCCCTGCCGCCACTCACTGCCTTCGCGGCTGGTCGAAGCCTGCCATTGATCGCCGCGTGGAGCCAGACCGTTCGCGGCATTGGCCATCCTGTACCACTCACGACCGTCTTCGGTCCTGGTGATGTCGATGTTCGGCAGCGTGTCCATGATGTCGCTGATGTGCTGACGCGTGCTCGCATGTCCGACGAGAAAGACGTCGTCCGGATTCCAGGCCCGGTCGAGCGGCGGAAACGTTTCGTATTCCTGTACGGTAGTTTTCGAAGGTGCGAGTGGTGGCACGACGACATTGATGCTGTCCTGCTCGCGCCCTTCCTCCTGCTCTCCGGGCAGCACAGAGCCTTCACTGGCGGAGGCCGGTTCGTCAGCACGGGGCGTGTCTTGCCGGGCGTTGCTGTCCTCCTGTTCAGCGGGCTGCCCTGCGGCATACCCTGCAGGGCCGGTGACCGGCACTTCATCAAATCCATCGGCAGGCTCATCGGGGGGCAATGGCTGCCGCTGTTGAACGGGTTGATCGACGGGGTGATCCAATGGGTGATCTTCGGGCACGGTGACCTCCCGGCATGAAGATGAACGGCATGAAGATGAACGGCGGCGCTGCTACTTGTCGGGGCGGGGCGCAGCGGTTTCCACGATCTGCCCGACGTTGTCCTCCCCGCTATCCGCATCAGGCCCATCCAGCCCGTCGGGCCCGACACCGGCGGCGGCCGTCTCGACATGAGTGGCTACCCCGGGCTGCGTCCTGGCAAGGACGAGCTCCGCTTCATGCGTGAACTCGAGCAGATGATTGACGATGGGAATGAGTGTCTGGTCGTGCCTGAGCTGCCACATCACGTACTGCTCGAAGAGCATGGCCGCGAGCAGGTTTTCGTCGGGGTCCTCCGTGCCGCCCGTCCTGTCAGCATGTGCCTGGTGCAACTGGACGAGTTCTTTCGAGAGCTGCTCCATGTCGCACCTGAACTGGATCAGCAGGGCGCAGTACTCCTCCCTGCTTCCCAGGTGCGCAAGCAGGACAGGATTGCTGAGAACCGGCGCCGCGCGTTTGATCCAGTGGTCCATCAACCCGACCATCCTGAGATACATGTCATTGAGCACGTCCCATTGCCCCGGTGCCATGTCGGCAGCCAGACGGACTGCCTGGGCAATGGGCGTCTCCCGGAAGAGCGACGGCGTTTGAAGAGAAGCGGCCGGCTTCTCCTGCCCCTGCCTGGATACATTGCGATTGCGTCGCGATTTCGCTTTTTTCGTCATTTTCCGGCTACTCCACAAAACCTGATTTCACTGTTTCGCGATTCATCATTTGAGGAAAATGAGAAATGCGACCCCGAGCCATTCGTTCGCTGCGTCATTCAGGTACCGCGGCGGCTGAACGGATCGCTACAGCATTGGGACGAGGGATATTTTTTAACGTGAGAAATCCAGATGATTGACATCCTGCGGGACTACCTCGTGCAGGCGTCGTCGCCCGAGTTCATGCAGACCATCGACGAGGCCCACAGTGTTCTCGATGAATTCGGCGTTGAGGACTACTCGGATATCTTTGTGCAGATCCTGATGATGGACGACGTGGTTGATCGCGGACAGACCGTGCAGGACGTGTACGACGCCACACACGATCTCCAGGCAGGATTGCTCAGGGCGCTCGGCGTCACGGTTTCGGATGAGGCGCGCGTCGATCACCTCTCAGTGCTGCTCAGGGGCCTCAAGGCCATCGAGCGCTTCCACGATCCGGCTGCGATCCTGCGGCACTGCGAGCTTGAGTCGCATCCCGAGGACCTGCTTGCTGAAGTGCTGGGCCTTACCATCGGCACGCCGGCCGAAGAACTGCTGGTCGATCTTCACGGCGTAGATCAGCCTGCTATCCAGCGCATTATCGAGGTGGCGATTGCACAGGTTCAGGCGCAGTCTGAAGACCAGACACCCGAAGATGAGCGGCCAGACAAAACTCCCTATGTGCAGGCATGGCGGCGCTTCAGGGAATTCACGGGCGGACCGCCGGTGCTGCTGGAGCGCTTTTTTTCAGACGGGCTGGACGTGGGATACCCGTTTGCCCTCTACGTCAACATGATCGGGCCGGAACTCGAAACCCTGCCGCCCGGGGTGATCGCCGCCAATCTCGTCGCGATGGCGCTCATTTCCAGTGACGGGAACGCGAACCCACGCACCGTGATCAGCGCGCACATCGATACCCTGCTTCATGACCTCGATCTCATCACGAAGGTCACCATCGAAGCGAACGATCTGCTAGTGAAATCCGAGATCCGGGCGACCACAGTCATCCGAACGGAAGCGCCCCACGATGGACAAGCGAACCTTCTTTCTCAGGGCAATGGCGGCTGAGGAGTATCGCCGCCGCGCATGGGTCATTTCAGCGTTCAGCCAGGCGCGCGAGAACGCGGATGCCTGGAAGACGGACAGGTATCCGTGGCGGATTGTGCAGACACCCACTGCACATTTCTTCGTTGATCCCGAAAAGGACCGCGACCTCACGGCCATTGACGATGCCACGCCTGGCCAGCCCCCCTTTACCTTTCGGGAGCCCATCGACCTGAAGGCGGGTGAAGTACCGAACCTGCGCGGCGATGTGCGAACGACCTACGGGAACACGCTGTTCAATTTCCTGGTGCTCGTCTATCCGTTCGGAGACCGCGTCGAATTCCAGCTGGGGCGCGTTAGCGCCGCGCAGCTTGAGGACCACGTCCTGAAGCGCACGGTTGACGATCCCATTGACGACCCCGATGCTGGTGCCGGTGCGGATGTGAAGGGGAACAGGTCGGCGCCCGCCCCGGCCTCAAAGGGTTTTCAGGCGCCGCTCTACACCAGCGAATACGTGAAATTCTCCAACGCGATGTTCCAGCTCACGGCCTTTACGCAGCTGTGCGTGCCCGCCGTGACGCGCAAGACCATGCAGGCGGCGCCCGGCATTCTCGAATTGCGCGACAGGCTGCTCGAGCAGAACCGCGATCATCTCGATGACCCCGCGGTTGTCGCCGGCATCATGAAGGAACTGGTGAAGTACGACAAGGAATATCTGAAGGATGACGAGGGTGCGAACTTCCTCATCACGAAGAAGTCCTGGGATGTGGTGCGAACGCGCCTGTTTTCGATGATGGGCATGGAGGCGGGCTTTGGCGATCTGACCCGCGCCGATCTCGTGAAGACGTCCCTCGCCGAAGGATGGGACATCAGCAAGTTCCCGAGCATGAACGATACCCTGCGGGCCGGTTCGTACAAGCGCGGCGCCGAAACAGCGCTGGGCGGCGAGCTCGTGAAGTGGCTGTTGAGGGTTTCGGCCAACCTCGGCGTCACCCAGGAGGACTGTGGCACGCGTCTCGGACTCGAGATGACGGTCGACGAGGACAACCTCTACAAGTTGCCGGGCTCATCGGTGGTGACGCCTGACGGTCATGAAAAGATCGACAGCGAGGAGGCCGCTCGCGGCTACCTCGGCAAAACGATCATGTTGCGTAGCCCGATGTTCTGTGCACTCACGAAAACCGACTACTGCTCGGTGTGCGCGGGTTCACGCCTCTCGCTCAACCCCACGGCACTGTCGGTCGCGATTTCCGATTACGGGTCCACGTTTATGGGACTCAGTTTGTCAGCGATGCATGGGAAAGTATTGGAGACCGCAAGGATGGACTACAAAAAGGCCATCACGTAGGTTACCGAGCCATCATCCCCCACAAATCGGTCGTTTTCCAGGTGTTTATCGTATGGATCAACATCTGGAAAGGTCCTGCCGTGCTTAAAAAACTCCTCAGTCTTCCGAAGGGATTCGTCACCGTCCCGGGTTACCCATACGTGGCAGTGAGTCGCGCAGGAGAAGTGATCAGCCGCCTGACGGGTAACCAACTGAAAGTGCATCGGAACAACGAATCCGGCTATCTGCGGGTTGGAGTCGGCGTCGATGGGAAAGTGGAAAACTACATGCACCATCGTCTGATGGCGCTTGCGTTCATCGACAAACCCGAGCGCCATCGTGGGAAGAGCTTTGACGAGCTTCAAGTTAATCACATCGACGGCAACAAGGCGAATAACCGGCTCGACAATCTAGAATGGGTAACGCGTGTCGAGAACATGGAACACGCAATCAGGCATGGACTGATCGTGATGCAGGCGGTCATGAGCCGCAACATCCAGACCAATGAGATCCGGGTTTTCCAGTCCGCCGAGGACTGTGCCCACGCATTCGGCGTCAGCACCATCAGGATGCGAAAGCATGTCGCGTCGCCGCGTGCCGGAATGGTGACGAAGAAGTGGTGTGTTTTCAAGACGGCAGACGGGAAGTCGTGGCCTGAGCTGTACGATGAGCACTACGAAGAAAACAGCTGGGAGATGGTATTCGGTGCGTGGTTTGCGACGGACGTGGCGACTGGGAAGGTTGTGATAGCGCAGACGCTGCCGAAGCTGGCTGAAGCCATTGGTGTGTCAGTCAGCGGGTTGCAAGGCTATTTCAAGAGGTCACTCACGCCCTACCTCGGCAAGTGGATGATCCGGTACGACGATCTGGCGCTGCCCGATGCGCTGAAGAAGATTTCGCATTACAAGGAGCGCGTGATGTTCGCGCCGAAGCTTGTCATCGCCACCAATACGAGAACGGGAGAAGTCCAGCGCTTTGCCAGCCGCAACATTGCGGGCAGCACACTCGTGATTCATCCGGACCGGATCCGGTACGCCATGAAAGCGCGCGGTGGAATCGTGGGCGACTGGCAATTTATCGAAGAAGATCCCGACGTGGACCAATCCATCCTGCACAACCGGATCACTTTCAAGGAATATCTGAAAGCAGCGTGAATCGGCAATGCGCGTATTTCGGCGGACGCGGCCAGTCAGTCCGGTATCTGGATCACCGCGACCGGTATTCTGAACACCGAAATAGCGGCACAACCGGAGACTGTTGTCGACCCATTAGGGACAGTCAAGCGGCCTGATAGCGGACAGTCAGACGGCCAATTCGGCGGCGACTTTGACCTTACTGTTCAACCAAAACAGGTGTTCCTGTCTCGACCAAATCAAATAGTTCTACGATGTCCGCGTTGCGCATCCTTATGCAACCGTGAGATGCCGGAACTCCCATCGGTTCGGTGTCAGGGCACCCGTGTATGTAGATATAGCGTCGCATGGTATCTACTTTACCTAATCGGTTTCTTCCCCGTTCGCATCCGCGCAACCAGAGAATGCGGGTCAATATCCAGTCGCGTCCTTCAAACCGTTCGGCGAGTTCGGGTGAATAGATTTCGCCGGTTGCTCGACGTGCGGTAAAAACGGTACCGACTGCACAAGAGGCACCGATCTTCAGCCGAATGACATGGTGGCCGCGAGGAGTGCAGCCGCTTCCCATTCGTTCACCAGCACCGTTCTTTGCTGTGGAGACTTGGTAGGTACGCACTGCTTCTCCTTCGCGTATGAATGTCAACGTTTGTCTGGAGAGATTTGCAACGAGTCGCGGAATTGGCATTAGATATTTCAGCATTTGGGAGCGCAGATCGTCATCGGATTACCGACCGAATGTTGACCTCATGCCGCTGATTGTCGACGATCTGGGCGATCATGTCGAATGTCACAAACTGGCCGGCATCCGCCTGACGGGGACGGTGGACACGAGCGTCCGGAATATGCACGGGAAAGTATTGGAGACCGCGAAAATGGACTACCGCAAATCCATCATCTGAGCGCTGTTGCGTGTGCTCAGGCCTGAAACTCTATCGCGGGAGCCGCAGATGAACGATGAACCGAAGGAAGCAAATGGCCCAGATACAGGCCCAGATACAGGCCCGGATCCAGGAGCGAGTCCGTCTGTCCGCACGACGGCGGGCGCGAGGGACGCCACAAGGCAGGACGGCAACGTCAGCCAGTCAGGTGAACAGGGCAGCAGGACGGGGCCGGCCATTCCCGCCGGTGAAGCCGCGAAGGCAACTAACGGTCCGCCCGCGCCACCTCCGCGAAGAGTGGCAGCGCGCGCCGGTACGCCAGTGCCTGGCCGGGGCGCGCCTCCAGCTGTCCCACGCAAGCCGACACAGCAGCAGGAGCAGGAAGACAGCCTGACAGACGTGACCATTGCAGGCCAGATGATCATCAATACGGTCACGGAGTACACGCAGACCATGAAGCCTGGCCGCGTGATCACGCAGGCCGAGGGCATGCGGCAACAGGTGAGCCTTTGCATCGCGATCTTCGCCGCCATCAACACGCTCGATGCGGACTTCAGGCCCGTGCTCACCACGATTCTCGGCATCCTGCACCGCGAACGTGACGCCGCGTTTCGCGAGACACACCTCTTCCGTTACTGGGACAGCGTGGCCCTCTCGAAGAACCAGCGGCGCGGCTTCGAGAAGATCATCACCCTGCTCAAGACACTCGCGGATCCGAAAACGCGCCAGACCGCGCTGCGGCAGGTCGACTTCGAGCGTCTGCTGCAGTATGGGCTGACGGAAAAAGGTCGAGCACGTCTTGCGGCCTACTTCGGTAAATAGGTTGCCAGGTAGTCCTTCTCAATGGCGGATCGCACTCATCCTGTGAACCCCCTCGCCCATCCGGTTCTCACGGTCCACGGGCGAGGGTTCTATCCGGTGATGAGGAGAATCCGACCATGCCCGCCCTTCCCTCAGGTACATCCTCCACGCAAGCCCGGCAGATCCAGCGCGCCCTGAACGAGAAGACGGGCGCGAGTCTGAAGGTCGACGGCCAGTTCGGGCCACTTTCAATCTCTGCACTCCAGAAGTATCAGACCCAGATCGGCGTGCCGGTCACCGGCATCTATGACTCTGCCACGCAGGCGATCCTCGCGCCCTTCATGGCCCGGAAGTATCTCGGCGATGCCGCGTTCCAGCAGGCCGCCGCGAAGCTGGGTGTGGACGTTGCCACCGTGCAGGCGGTGTGTCAGGTCGAGGCGAAAGGCGCCGGCTTTCTCGACAACGGTCAGTGCATCATCCTCTTCGAGCGCGCGCAGCTCCACAGGCAGTTGCTCCCGCTGCTCCCCTCCGCGAAACTCTCCCAGCTCGTCAGCCAGTATCCCACGCTCATCAATACCGCCGCCGGCGCCTATCTCGGCGGGGCGGCGGAATGGACTCGCCTTTCACAGGCCCAGCAGATCATCAAGGGGTGCGGCGTAGACCCCGCCGTTGCGTACCGGGCCTGTTCCTGGGGGCTCTTCCAGATCATGGGCTACTACTTTGCGGAGCTCGGCTATGCGAGCGTGACGGACTACGTCAATGCGATGCAGATGAGCGAGTCTCACCAGCTCGACGCATTCGTACGGTTCGTGACCAACATGAACAGCGGCGCGATGCTGCGCTACCTGAAGGCGCAGGACTGGCTGCACTTTGCCCTGCAGTACAACGGGCAGGCGGCGGTCACCATGAACAACTATCCCCAGAAGCTTCAGGATGCCTACACGGCCCTGATCAAGGCCGGCCCATAACTGGCCCATGAGCGTCGTGCCGGCGCTTGTCGCCCGGTGCGCTGCTCAAAACGCGTAATACGGTCCTGTTCCCGCTGGCGTCACGCGCGTTTCGATCGCGGTGTAAATGCGTCGCCCGAAGAAGAACGGTAGCCCCCAGTCGAAGGCCGAAGTCATGGCTCCTGCCAGATCGTTAAAGGCATAGTTGGGCGTCGCAAACAGTGTCTGCGCGTTAGCGACTTCCAGCGACAGCGTGACGCTTGCGCCGTTGATCCCGGTCATGGTGGCGCTGGAAACCTGCGTCGAGCCCGGGCAATACCAGATACCGCAACGCGTGAGCGTCGTGCTGGAAAAAAACAGGCCATTCGAGCCGCTGTCCACGAAGCTCTGCGCGTACACGCTGCCGTTGCTGGCCGTCGTGATGTAGCCCGTCGATGAATTGCCCTTGAGCACTGTCGCACTGCCTAATCCGTTGTCGGCCTGGGTGCCGATCCCAAAGACCAGTGAGCCCGAGGCGGCACTCGCCCCCGTGTCTGGCACGGCAGGCAGATCGATGACAGCACCGTTGTTGTCAAACGCAAAGCTGCTGACCGGGTTCGTCACCTGATCGGCGAGTGCCTGAGCCGTCGCCTGGCAGGCGCCCGTCGCGTCACAGGCGTAATACCAGCGCGGCAGAGCAGACCCAACGCAACCGCCACCGCAGTCCGCCGAGAACACACCCACACCGAGGATCCCGTTCGCGCGCAAGGCGGACGCCGACTGCATGGCGAGCCCTGAGGCCGAGCACCCGGCGGGCACCGTCGGCACGGACGCATCGGCGATCACCTGCACGGGCAGCGATACCGCGACTTCACCCGCCATCCGGACATCCGCACGCCGCACCGCACCCCAGGCATAGCCCGAGCCAAACACCGCGCATTCGCCACTCGTCCTGGTGCCGGACGCGATCGCAGGCAGCGTCACACCGGCTGGCAGTGCCGACGCCAGGATACGCAGTCCCTGCGAGCCGGTGTCAACCTGAACGTTGTCGATCGTCGCACAGTTGCTGGTGCCTGGCGTGCAGACCGTCACACTGGTCGTGAGCATGTTTCGCGTGCCCGTCACATTCATCTGGACAGCGACCGGCTGGACATTGGGTACTGTCGATTGTGGCACGACAGGCGGGCTCGACGCCGCAACCGGGGACGAAGCCGCCGGTGTGGCGGACGCCGGCGCTGCTGCGGGGGACGACGACGTCGACGTGTTCGCGCTGCCGCCGCCTCCCCCACAACCTGCGGTTGCCAGACAGGCCAGAGCGATGAGGATGACCAACGGGCTTCTGGTTCGCATGGCCGCCCCCTCAGCGCAGATCATCGGGCACGACGCCGGCCGGCAATGCGGCAGGCAGCCAGGCGCGGCCAACATAGCTGCGCATCTGGCCGCCCGACTCGACAATCACATCCGGCTGGGCAACCTGCGCTGCATGAAGGCTCGGCACGAGGCCGATGCGAGCGGCCGCTCCGGCGCGATACGAACCGTCGTAGGGACCGAGCAGCGCGTGCAGATCCGGCATCGTCGGGCCCTGCCAGGTATAGCCGACGATCTGCCCCGTGGCGCTGGCGTATTCGTTAATCGTCGTGCCGCCCTCGTCGACGAACGTCCGTATGAAGAGCGCACCGTTGAGCATCACGTGCCGGACGGCATCCGGTAACGGTGGCTGGACACCACCCAGTTCGGCGTGCGCGTCGATAATGGCTGCCGACAACGCAAACGCCAGCGACAGACGTCCAATGTGCCCCGACATGTTCATGAAAGCCTCCCCCGATCTGTTGCTGTTCTTATCTGGCAGGAATGCTATCGATACAGCAGGATTTCCAATTGAAAGAACAGGACATGGTTTGCCGGCCATTTCCGCGGTTCCGCGCTTCGCGCCCTGTTGTCCACGGCGCACGTCTTCCCTGGCCCGATTGTGCCGGGGCAACGTTGCGCCCACACCCAGGGTCTCGTCACCTTTTCACCAGCCAGGGAATGTGATCACATTGGGGGTTTGCGCACTCGTATGAATGTATGGAGAACACCCTGAAAACCTGTTGAGCGGATCCGGGGTTTTGCTGGTCCAACGCGGAAAACTTGATTTACTCGTCCAGATCCTCGCGTTCAAAGTCATCATCCTGATCTGCGTCATTGTCAGGATCATCGTTGCCGCAGTGGAGCTCACCCACATCCCGGTTCACGACAAGCGAGTAAGCGGGGATATCGAATTTCATCCCCTTCTTGCGCGCAAATGCGTCGAGCCATTGATCCAGTGACGGCAGGCCGAACAGCCCACACGCCACCTCGATGGCGTTGGTCGCACCGCCGGACAGGTTGATGCCCTGCATGCGGCGCGTATGCTCGCTCACCCCTTCGATCTGGTAGAGCTCCCTGGAGGTGGTTTCCTTGCTGATGTTGAACGTCTCTTCGCCCGTGGGATACGAGCTAAGCGCATCGAGGTCCGCCGAGTGCGCCCGGATCGAGGTGCGAAGCTTCGGAGCCTCGGCGATCAGGCAAAGCCCGTTATCGGCCACGAGATGCGCCGGCAGCGTGACGATCCAGCCCGAAGGGCTGACAACGTAGGCATCGAGCTCCGTGCGCATCGAGTCCGACGTGGTGCCAATCACGCGGCCTTTTTCCTCGAGGCAGAAGTAATGCAGCCGGTCGACGAGGCGCCGCGGCTGCGAGTTGAAGTTGCAGAAGTCGGACCATCCGGCAAAGCCTGGCAATGTGAGCTGCAGGTCCTTGTTCTCTTCGTCGAGCAGTTCCATCGACACGCAGTCGAAGACGTTGTAGATCACGTATTCGAGCGGGTGATGCCGCTGCATGAACTGATGCCATGAGATGCCGGCCAGATGGCGGGCCTTATCGGGTTCATCGAACCGGAGCTTGCGGATCCGCTCACCGAACGTCTTCCTGAGGATCGCGTCGAGCGCGTACGACGGGTCCTTGCCCTTTTGCGAGCGCAGATGCCAGTAGACGCACATGGCGTCGATGAAGTAGAAGCTGGACGGGCAGAAAACGGTGTGCCACTGTGCATGAGGGGGGATCGGACTCACCTTGCCGGAAGCCGTCACCTTCCTGTTGCTGCCGACCTTGTACCTGAAATGGCGCCACGCCCCGGGCACGGCCGGATCGCTGAATACGTCCTTCGGATCGATGCCGGCGTGCTCAAGGCATTCGAGCATCTTCGGCATGTCGAAGTTGATATTCCAGATCGCGACGAAGTCCGGCTTCCATTCGTGCGCCTTCCGGAAACACGCAAGGATGATGTCGGCAGCACTGTCGACCAGCACGATTTCCCAACGCACTCCGCGTTCGGTGCAGACGTCACCGATGTAGTGATCCAGTTTGCCGCGTAGTGCCTGTTCGACGTCCCCGTGCCCTTCCTGGTCCGCGACGAAAGAATTCCGGATCGCCGTGATGATCCTCTCCCGGTACGAGAGCGTGGCCATGATGATCTCGCCGGTACCGTGAATGGCATCCGTCTCGACGTCGAATGCGGCAACACTGTATGGCGTGTTCACCGCCGGAAAGCGCTCCATGTACGTCTTGCGGATCACCGAGGTGGACAGAAGATCGGCGCCGTACAGATACGGGGAGCGTCTGAGGATGTGCGGATCCCGTACGTCGGGCATCTCCAGCGCCTTCGCGATCGCCATGTTCTGGCTGGTGCGCGTACTTTCGAAGCGGCTCAGCCGCTCCAGCAGCTCCCATTCTTTTTTTTCCTGATGGTTTCTGAACGCGCGTTTCGTGATCCAGAACGGAAAAGTGAAATTCCGGATGAGCCGGATGTGCGGCTTCGTGGAGCCGTCCGGGTAGTGCGCAACTTCCTTGACGAGGTGGTAGTCGTCCTGTTCGCCCCTGGGCGGCGGACAGTACACGGCAAATCTGCATTCCCAGGCAACCGGTTTGCTGCTGGCCGTCCCGGACATGGGGAACTCCCGCTTTCTGTAGATCAGCGCTGATGGACGACGGCTCACAAATCCCTATGAAATGCCGGTGATGTGGCTGCCGGTCGTGGCCACCAGCACACGATGGAGATCGCCGGTCAGATTTAATTTTCACAGAACAAAGGACGTGAGTCATGTGGCTGAAAAATCCGATGCTGCAGATCGCCTGCGAGGAAGTCGATTTCCAGGGCGATGCGTTTTTCCGGGAACTGGCCGCACTGTTCCGCGAACTGGCGGGTGTCAAGCAAGACGCGATGGCGGATCATGACGCTGCCATGCAGTTGCCTGTGCTCATTGCGCACTACACAGGCATGAACGTGAAGGTGGCGTGGACCGGGGACGGCCCGGTCGTCTATCCGCCGGCCGTGAACAAGAACCATGTGCTGCTGAGCAGGTGGGGAGATTACTTCCGGCAGCACATGCTGACCAATGCCGATGCGGACAAGCTCATTGCGCAGAGCCAGACCCGGCCCATCGGCCGCGTGGATCGCAGGAACGCGCGTGTGTCCGGCGTATTCAGCGACCTGCAGTCGGTGCTGATCGTCCCACCCCAGCTGTTCCAGAAGAAGCTGTCAGCGGAGGAAATTGCGGCGATCGTCCTGCATGAGCTTGGACACGTCTTTGCCTGGTTCGAGCTGATCAGCCATACGCTGACGACCAACCAGATACTCGCCGGGCTGTCGAAGAAGCTGGACCAGTCGGCCAGCATCAAGGATCGCGAAGCGGTGCTGGCCAAGGTCAAATCCGTTGCCCATCTCCAGGATCTGGACGTGGAGATGCTGGCGAAATCAGCGGACAGGAAGGTCATCGAGATCGTGGTGGTGTCGAGCATCGCGCGCGAGCTCCAGTCGGAGCTCGGGATGCCGCTATTCGACATGAACGGCTTCGAGGCGCTCGCGGACCAGTTTGCCGTGCGCCTCGGTGCAGGAAGGGATCTCGTGACAGGACTCGACAAGATCAACCGGATCGATGGTCATATTGCGTACCGCAACCGGCTCGCGTGGCTTTACGCGGAATCGCTGAAAGTCATTCTGCTGCTTGCCGTGCCGCTCACGCTGGGAGGGACGTGGTCCATGCTGATGGCCAGCTGCACGGCGGATTCGAAAGGCGGCGAGACCGAGGCGTACGGAACGCTGAAGACGCGTTATGAGCGCATCCGCGAGCAGCTGGTCGAGGGCATGAAGAATCCGGGTCTCAGCAAGGAAGTGCAGACCAGCCATGCGGAGGATATCGAGGCGATCGACGAAGTCCTTGCGACGGTCAGCGATCGCCGGCAGCTCTTCAGCTACATGGCCGACTTCCTCTCGTTGTCGCGGCGCCAGCGGATCTCGCAGGAAAAGCTCCAGCGCGAACTCGAGAGCATCGCCAGCAACGATCTGTTCGTGAAGGCCGCGGCACTGCGGCAAACCGGTATCTGATCACGGTCCCATCATGAAAGCCGAATTCGTCCCATTCCTCAGCGCGACCAATACCCAGATCCGCGAACTGGAGAACCGCAGCCGTGTCATTGCGACCGCAGTCGCGCTCGCTGTCTCGCGTATCGTGTCCCTGCCGTCCTCCGCAGTCGAGGCGCCCGGCACCCATTACAACTTCACGGTGCTGTCCGAAGTCCAGCGATACATCGGAACGTTTAACGAGGAGGTTGTTTTCGACGTGCGTCAGGCGCTTGCGAGCGCGCGTGAATTCTGGATGCTGCGCTACCACGCCGCGCATGCGGAGGCATTTGCCCTGGTCGATCCCGGCGCGGGCTTCTACGATAACCTGATTGGCGTGGCGACGTACGTCGACAGGGATAGCTGCTGCTTCAACAACCAGCACCTGGTCGCGATCTATGCACTCGCGGGACAGGCGCTCGCGCTGATCCGTCAGATGCAGCTGGGGGACGGCCATGTTTAACCAGAGCATGAACGCCGGCCTGAATGCCGGTATCGACGACTATGACACAGACCTCGACGTCGTGCCGCAGATCGTCGAGACGATCGGCACGGGCGCACCGCCGCAGCTCGAGGAAGAGGCACAGACCATCACGGCGATGGAAGGGCGCATCGAGGATCTGCTCGTGTTGCGCGCCGAGATCAGACAACAGCGCGGCATGAGCCAGGCACTCGCGATCGAAGGGTTGCGCATCATGCCGGAGTTCGGTGATGGCGCACCCGTGAGCTTCTATTCGCAGCGGCCCGGCATGACGCGCCTGATGATCGCGAACGAATCCATCATCCGCGGAATCTGGGAGGCGATCAGGACCGCGCTCGCGGCGCTCAGGAACATGATCCGCAAGTTCCTCAACTGGTTGCGTGGTGGCGACAGCGAAGATGCTGATGGTCTGAACGAAGCGGCGGCAAAGACGGAAAAGAACATTGCCGAGCTGGTGAGGACCGCCGGTGAGCTGGTCAGCGTGCTAAAGACGTACCGCAAGGGCGTGTACAGGAGTCGCGAAGGTGGTGGACCCGCCAACCTGACGTTCGACCAGGTATTTGACTATGTGAAGGGCAATGCCCGGGACTATTTCTACAGCGACCGGCCGGGCCCGGAAAAACTCTACCTCGATCTGCTTCATGATGGCGGGTACTCGAAGGCGATGGGCGCAACAGGCGAACTGTGCGAAGGCCTGAGCGTCATCCTGAAGCAACGCGTGGCCCTGCTCGACTCGATTATCGAAAAGGACTTATGGGGTCCGGCGTTTTCAGGTGAGAAAGCCGCGGCGCTGGAGCACCTTAGGAAACTCGACGAACCGTTCACCGTGACGTTTGACCATCGCACGCTCACGCTGGATGAGTACAACGCCTTTCTGCGCGACCTGAGGCACGGCGGCGATGCGAAACGCCAGCATGAGAAGCTGGAGATCGCGGATCTCTACACCGCGTTTTCACGTATCGAAAAGCGCATCAATATCAGTGACTCGATCCGCTCGCTCAGAAAACTCACGCCGTTGATGACGGCCATGGAGCATCATCTTGCGGAGCTCGAAAGGCTGGTCGGCCAGTTGCCTGCTGACGACGAACCCGGTGGTGCATCGGCCGTCATCGGGCCAGGCCTGAGAGGCGCGATTCTCAAGCTGGGCAAGGACGTCAGCGACCTGGGTGTGCTGGTGCACGGTGTGCTGTCGTACGCCGCGGAAATCCGGCTGACCGCGCAGATGGCGATCCGGCTGGCGAAGGATGTCGCGCGGTTTGTGGTGGAGAACATCGTCGACGGGAACAATGAGGCACCCGCAGAATGGGCGGAGCTTCTGGCGAAGCTCGAGCGAATTCGGAACTGAAAAGTCATTCCCTCGACAACGTAGGGTCATCACTGACCGCGTCACAAGCATCGCGTAGACTCGCCTCGAACTCAACCTTAGTTTTAGGGACCTCGAAATGACGTTGTTACGCCAATCGATCGAGACTTATATTCTTGCCAAGGATGGCAACCGCCCGCATCTGTTGTCCCATGTATTCGCTGCTGACGCTGAGCTCGTGATGGATGTCAAAACCGATGCGATATCGTTTCCGGCAACGGTGAAAGGCCTGACCGACATATCGGCCACGTTGGTAAGTCAATTCGCGCAACGCTATGAAAATATCTATACGTTTTGCACGGGGACACCGCCAGATAATGCGGCCGCATTTCGTTGCAATTGGCTCGTGTGCATGACGGAGAAACTTTCCGGTGCAGTGCGCGTGGGTTTTGGGGACTACGAATGGCTTTGTCGAGATGACTCCGGGATGATCTCGAAGCTCAAAATTACGATCGAAGAGATGAAAACCCTACCGAGCGAATTGGGTGATTCGATCCTTGAATGGGCACGCATGCTGCCTTATCCATGGTGCCCGCACGATTTGCCGTTGCGAAGCGCCCCGGACATCCCGGAAGCCCAAGAGATTGGGAGGCGCCTGGACAGTCAGCGGCCTCTGGTGTAGCTGAGCATCTGATTGACGAAGCGCGAACGTTGCCCCTTCACCTGAAGGATATCTCCAATACCGGTCGCGTCCTGCTCTGACTGGGGGACGCATATCCGGAACTGGTCCAGTGAATCGCCAACTCTGGTCAGGGTCAAACCATAGCAGGTGTGCTTGCCATGGGTGACGTATTTTGCGGTCACATCATAGGTTGCATCATACGGGACGCCGATGACCTGATTCATCACGTTGGCAAAGGCCGAAGTGCCGAATAGCGCAAGGATCGCGGCGGCGATTGCTCCTGTCGCCCAGGACTGGGCGACTCCCATCTGGTGCTCCTCCCTCGCATAACGTGGTTTATACCAGGAGCCAACAAAGGCTCTCTTGAGTGTCCACGCGATGAAGATGGCTGCGGGAATTGCCATCGGCGCGACCCAACGCCAATAGTCACTGCTGATGCGGACCGTTGGACCATCGAACGACGAGCCCCACAGAAGCACAAGGAAGGCCAGAAAAACCAGGCAGAAAGGGCCGTAGGCGCTGCGGTACTTTGTAACGAAGACAGATTCGTTCGATTTCATTTTGCAAGGGGTTTTCGGTCCGGCGACATCGCGTGTCTACTTCTGGTGCGCTCGGGCACCCATGTCATGACATGCGCAACGTCGTGTATCTGTGATACCGCCGGGACTGCGTATCCACAACCCAATCTCACCTACCGTGTAGATACCCCGTACGGGATGAAGGAGACGATCACGTTCTCCTTCACGCTCAGGGTGCCGTCGGCGTTGGCTACGAGCTGCCTGGCGATACCGAGCTGTGTCGAGCGGTCCACGAGCGTGATCGTGTTCAGGTTCAGCGATCCGCCAAGACCCGATGCCACGAAGCTGATCACGTCGTTGCCATACACTTCGGTGAGCGCGGACGTGATTGCTGACATCGATACCACGTCGTTTTTGAGCTGCGCATCGATGGTCGAAATCGTGATGGTCTGCAACTGCTGTTTCAGGCTGTCGTTGGCGAACACGGTGGGCGTGACAAGACACGTGACCTGGAAGCTCTGGGCCGCGTCGATATTGTAGAGAATGCCGTCCGGCCCCCAGACCTGCACGCTGCCCATGTTCGCGACCGGGTAGTAGTAGAGCGAAGTGTTTTCGAGCAGGTTGTCGTTGAAGGTCTCAAATTCACCCGTTAGCCATCCCACCACCGTATCAACGAGCTGTCCGATATAGGCCGGCGCTACCGAGTCGGTGGCGAACCGGTAGACCGCGTCGATCATCATGATGTCGAGTTCCTGGGCGACGCCTCGCGGATTCACCGGCACCGGGTTGCCATTGATGAGGATGACATCGCCGACCTTGAACTGGTAGCTGGGTGTGCCGTCAGGATTGAGCACGGGATCGCCCTTGTAATGCAGGATCGTGAACTGCGGTTCGCCGTCAACGATCGTAATGGCGCTGCCGGTTACCGGATCGACCTCGTAGACATCCTCCTGATAGTAGTACGGGATGCTGGTCTGATACGTCTGGTACTGAAGCGTTGAGACAACCGTCCTGCACTGTGCCCAGAGCGTGTCCAGGAATTGCCCGAACCCGATGACGAGCTGCTCGTTGGTAATGCCCGCTGTCCCCTCGGGGACAAGAAACGCGCCGACCACGTTATCCACCGCTCCCTTCTGCCATCCTGCCGGCATCGCCGAGCTTGTTGAATAGATGACGTCGAACGTGGTGGTCAATGCCGCGGCGGTGAGTCGCGGTGTCGCGTTGTACATGAAGAACCGGGTGAGCGACAGGTTGCCGGCAGCATCGACGTTGAAGCTGGTCGAGAGATCAAACGTGAAGAGCCGTTCGCCGGCACTTGTCTTTCCACTCAGGACACCCTGCAGGTATGCCCGCGCGGTTTCTCCTGGCGGCACGAACGAAAGCTGGCAGAACACCTGGCTGTCGTCGATCGCCTGATACGCGGCGCTGGAAGTCGTGGCGAGCACGAGCTGGTACCCTGTCGCGGTGCAGCGGATCGTGTAGGTACTGGTGCTGACCTGCAGGCCCGAACTGTCGTTCTCCCCTACCCAGAGTTTGGTGACCACTGCGGGACTGTCAAGGCGGTAAGGCCGCCAGGCCGCTTCGTTGCCCGTGAGATCGAGCACGTAATAGAACGGGCTGTAGAGATATTTCCCGCCGGTAATCGCAAGCGCCTTGCTGCCCGGCGACATGGCCTCCAGCTGGTTGACCACACTGTCGCTCACCATCGAGATGATGCCGTTGCTGTTCTGGTATAGCGCCGCGGGTGTGACGGTGATGCTCGTGCCATTGTCGATCACCGCACTGTTCTGCACCGCGTCGGTCACCGACAGTGTGACAGTCTCGATGGTGCTGGTGGCCGCCGTGATCAGCCCGGCATCGGCCGGCTGGGGCATCGGCGCCGTGGCAAGAAAGACGCGGTCGGTGATGTTGTCGATATTCTTGACCACGCCGAAGCCTTGCTGGCCCAGTACATCGTCGATCTGTGCCTGCGTGATCGGGATGGACTGTGGGCCCACCGAGTTGTCAATGACCTGCTGCCGCAGCGTCGCGAAATCGACTGCACTGGTGCCACCGAGAACGACCTGATCCGAATAGACAATGAGCGCCGAGAATGTCGACATGGGCGCGGTGAAGATCGTCTCCTCGCTTTTGTCGATTGCGAGGAAGGTCGCGCTGAAGGCCGTCGGTGCATAGTTCGACAGGTTCATGTTCAACGGACCCTTGGTTTCATACAGGTCCACGCGGATGTTCTGGTTCAGCAGGCCCGAGCTCGTGTAGATCTGCGGGATCGCGATGGTGGCCTGGTTTGCGCCGGTCTGGGTACTGGTCGCGAGCGTGACCACCGCGGTGGGTGTGAGGGGATCGTAGATCTGGGTTGAATACGTGACGGCAATCTCGATCCACCGGTTCGTCGACGGATCCTGCGCATAGACCCGGCAGTAGTAGAACTGGTCATTGATCGGGATGGTCAGCTGGAAGGCCTTCGAGGGCGTGCAGGGTCCCGAGCGCGAGATGATGTCAAACTGCTGGAGTTCAAACTCCATGTAGACCCAGAGCCTGTCCTTCGCCTGCCGGTACTGCCACGTCACGAGATTCGAGGAAAGCGCCTGCAGGGGCGACACGATGGATGTATCGTAGGTAATGGAGAGTCCTCCATGCGCCATCTGCTCGATCACGACCGGGTACTGCAGGCTGAACTGCACGTTGCCCACCACGAAATACGTGTTGCGCGGAATCACGAGCTTTCTGAGCCCTGTGGTCGGGTCGGGGACGAGTTTCGCAAGCAGCTCCGTTTCGTCAACGATCATCGACCATGTGGTCACGGCGGGGGCCGCGAAGCGGCCGACATAATCGACATCCGACATATGGGTGTACAGGTCGCTCATGAGCAGGGCGGCGACGGGGTACTGCCTGCGGTTAAGCGCTTCGACCTTCTGGAGGAAGGCCGCGACATTCACGGCGCCCGTCTCGATCGCGTGCACGTAGGGATTACTCGGGTCGACGATGCTCACGAGACCGTTCGTGACTTCGGCCAGGTAGTTGAAGTTGACCTGGGCGATGAGCGACGGGTTGTACTGATACAGCAGGATGTTCTGGATGAGGTCGTTGATGGTGGGACTGCCCGACGGGACTGACTGGATCGACAGACTGTTCGGCATCGCTTCCTCGCTTGATTGCCGCCCTCTTCTTCAGGTACCGGGTGATGTCGTATGGCACGTCATTTCAGGCCGTGCTGCCGGCACCAAAATCCAGTTGTCCGAGGGTGTTCGAGCCAGTTGCGGATGCTGTATTGCCGCTTGCCTCGCCTGTCTGGTTCTGGCCGGTGGGAAAGAGCGGTGTGGCGAGCTGGTTCTGCAGGTTCGCGAGCCAGCCGGTCAGTTGCTGGTAGAGCTGGCTGTCTACCCACCACTCGAGTTCCCAGGTGTCCGGATTGATCCACGGATAGCCCTGGTGATTGAAGAGCTGAAGCGCCGCCATCGGCAACCTGGTGCATGACATGGTGCGCAGGCCGTCGGCCATGGCCGGATTGAAGAGCGCGACGGTGGTATTGAACGCGTAGAGCAGGATGGGATCCTGATAGATCGCGCCCACACAGTGCATGGGAATGCTGATCTGCTCGTGCGACTGGTTAAGCGGGCTCTGGCTGTCGTAGTTGAACGCGGCGCCGTTGGCCGGTGAGTACGGAAACGCCGCGCCGCAGGCGGCGATCTTCTGCACCTTCGTCTTCGTGACATCGAGCACCAGGCGATAGATGCGCGTCTGGTAATCGACCTCGTTGTCGACGATCATCTCGGGGTACGGCATGAGCGTGCCCCGGAAGACGTGCGACATATACATTGACCAGTAGAAGAACAGCGCCGTGACAGGATCGCCCTGCATGTTGCGGAAAGTGAGCGTGATATCGTATGCCGAGTAAATTTCCGTCACGCCATCGACCAGCGAAAACACCTCCTTGTACACGCCCTCATGCGAGGTCGTGTAAGGCACGGTGATATCCGGCCAGCCCGCCGCCGACACCAGCATGTTCGAGAGAATGGGAATAAAGGCCGACAGCGGATCGACAAACGGCGAGCTCATGCCGGTCGCCGGATCGCGATTGCTGTCCGGATCCAGATAGCAGCGAATAATTCTTTGTACGCTGTACGGGTTGATATTGGTGAGCGGGTTGAAGATCCGCTCGGACCTCAGGTTGCCGGGTGACAGGTTCAGGCGCGGGCGCGTGAAGAACGTGAGGCCGAACGTGTCCTTGTTGATCGGTATGGCCTGGGGCGTGAGCCGGTGGTTGATCCCGTAATACGCGTTGCGCAGCGCGTTGATGCCACGCGCGCCCTGCGGCAAGGTCAGCAGCAACGTATCGACCGCCTGTTCGGCGGTAATACCAGCCTGACTGAAAACATTGTCCAGACTGAGTTGCGCATAGGACGAGGACGCGTCGGGGTCCGGCGCGCCCGAAGCGTTGATCTCGGACATGGGCGTTCCCGTGCTTGACCGAATGAGGAGGATGGGCGATGGCTGATCCCGTTAGCGCGGCCGCGGCGAGTCAGGTGGGCTTGAGCGCCATTAGCGCGATAATCCAGAACATCAATCTGCTGGCGAAACAGGGTGCCCGCCACGATTCTCTCGTTGCGTTCACCCAGGCGGCACGTGTGGAGCCGCTGGTGCTGGTCGATACCGGGGTGCTGTTCGATGATGTGCTGCCCGACGTCATGCAGTCGTTGAGCAACATCTTTGCGGGCTACTATCTGCAGGCCGTTTCCCTGAACTCGACCATTGGCAATGCGAAAGTGGCATCGGTGCTGGGCACGTTCAATCCGAAGCGTGAGTTCGGCGCTTCTGACGTGATCGCGGGAGCGTCTTCTTTCGCGGCGAAAGCACATCACATGATGACGGCTGCGGAAGCGTACCGGGACCGGTTGCCGACAAACTGGAGCACGGGCATCGCGCTTGAAGCACAGGTGAAAGCGGGTGGGGGTGCCAGGCCGCTCGATCCGGATGATGAGAAGTTCAACCGGATGAAGCGGGAGAACGAGATGCAGCGGCTCGAGCGGGAGAAAGTGGAACGCCAGCGTATCACCGCGTCATTCGGGGAAGATGCCCTCAGTACCCTGAAGGAGAATGTCAACCTGTCGGTTGGCAAGATCTTTGAGGTGACGGTCAAGCATGAAGACCGCACTGTCACAGTGCCGGTCTCGATCCGTCTGGTCGTCAATACCATTCCGACTGACCAGCTCATTCGTGTCCTGTCTCCGGGTGACGAGATCACTTCCAGCAAGGAGCGCTATCACGGCTGGCGCGCAGGGCGCCTCGCGTTCTGGAAGGACCTGATTCTCTGCCGTGATCTGGTGGATGCGCACCGCAAGAATCTCATGGCTGACGGTGACCGGCTCTACGCGAACATCGTCGCGAAGGAAAGAAAGAACGCCTTCGCAGCGATATTCCATGGTAATCCATCGGTCGCCTCGGCGTCGAACATGGCTGTCATGTCGGCCAGCACCGTGTCCATGCTCGAGCAGGAGCTCAACGGCCGGTTCGCAGATTTCCAGGTGCGCCAGAAAATCTTCGAGCGGACCTCACTGATGATCGTGGCCGTGATCGACCGCGAATGGGCGCGGGTGGAGTTCTGGCACCGCGGCATTCCGGAGGTGAGCAATCTCGGTTTCAAGGACATCAAGGGCTACAGCAAGGGTTCGAGTGGCCCGGATGTCTCGGAGATCCTGCGCGCATACAGCATGGTATCGGCGCCTCGCCTTTGAGGTGGAACGTCATGAAACTGACCTCCTATATCACCGCCCTCTTTCCGCGGCTGCGCAAGGACGTTGTGCTGGACGATATCCGCAATACGCGGGTGGAGCTCGTCACCTCCACCCTGCCCGCGTTCACCACGGCCGCGGGCCTGCTCGGCAAATGGAAGTGGAAGTCCGAAGAGATGCAGGGCTTTGCGGCGAGCTTTGGCCAGCTGGTTGGCAAGGGCAGCATGTTCGAGACGATTGAAGCGGGCCTGAAAGGATCGGAGGCGACGCTGATGCTTGCCGAGATGTTCGTTGTCAAGACCTACAACGAGGAAATTTCGGCCGAGGCACTGACCTTCAGAAAGGCGAACGTGCTGCAGTTTATCGAAGCGGTCGCGTTTGTTTCACGCTTTGCACGCAAGCTCGCGAACATGGCGCTGGTGGTGGAGGCGATCCCCTACGCGGAAGACGGCGAAGCGTTC
This sequence comes from Paraburkholderia sp. GAS448, assembly GCF_050435685.1. Lineage (NCBI taxonomy): Bacteria > Pseudomonadati > Pseudomonadota > Betaproteobacteria > Burkholderiales > Burkholderiaceae > Paraburkholderia > Paraburkholderia sp. GAS448. Next base: position 23,205 of record NZ_JBNDKT010000046.1, on the reverse strand, counting down.
ACGCATGCCCTGCAACCGGGCGAGGTCAGATGGATCAGCGAGAATTTCGTCTCGTTCTGCACGATGTTCCGTGCGGTATCCGCACCAGTGAAGTCGATCGAGGACACTTTCGAGACGATCCCCGATATCGTCATCAGGAACGCCGATTTCGGGGCACTGAAGCAAACCATCGGAGAGAACAGGCTCGACCCGTTCAGGTTCGGGCTCGTGCCGGTCCAGATGAATCCGTTCTATCACCTGGGAAAGCTGGAGGCTGAGTGGCAGGTCGCGCGGTTTAACGTTGCGAAGGATGAGCTCAAGCTTGTGCAGCTGCGCAAGCTCAAGCTCGAGAAGCTGCTGGCGAAGAAGCCCGACGCGGCGCTCGAGCATGAGATCGGGTACATGCAGAACCGCGTGCAGGGTCTGAATGCGAGGATCGCCCGGATGGAGGTCTCCCATGCCTGACATCCATGCAGGCGCCACTCATGGCACCCCCGGCGCCCTGCGGCTCTATCCCCGCGGCTTCCTCGGCAAGACCCTGCCGCCGCGCCTCGTCGTCAAGCCACGACCATTCGATGTCCGGATCCGCACGACCCCGGTCGCCGGTATTGTGGTGCCCCAGCAGAACACAGCGGATGCCAGTGCTGCCGTGGAAATGCTTTACGCGCAGTACATCCGGCGGGCGGCCGCCACGATGTCTTTCGAATTCCGGGAAAAGATCCTGATTGTCGCGCTCGATGCCTTTGGAACTGCGAGCTTCACGGACTGGTATGCAACGCAGCCGGAAAGCCCGTCGTTTGGCGACATGCACCGGCGGTTCCTGGGCGATACATTGCACTTCATCAGGCATGGACGGCGAAATCTCTCCCTGGAATCGTGGGCCAGCTTCCTGTTGCCCGCTGACGGAGGAAGACGTCTGGCGCATGCCAGCGAGACCCCTGACGATACCGAACCCGCAGAGGCAGCCGAAGAGTTTTTCAGCTACATGCGCTCGACGCAGCCAATCGCGGCGGGCCACGGAACCGTCCTGCTGGCTGATGTGATCCAGCAATGGACTTCCCGGCCTGGTGGCATCGAAGACCTGCTCGGGACACTGCACCTGCTGTTCGGCAATCTCTGAGCCTTTCCCTTTCCAGTTTCAATTGTATGGCCGATGTATGGCCGATGCGGCGGGTACCGGATGAGCCGTGCCCGGATGCGTCCCGTGCGGTTACCAGTGCGGAACCCTTTATTTTGGCCCAGTGCAATGAGGAGTCTGGCATGCGTCGCATTACACACCGCGGTCTCGTGGCAGCAATGGAGGAAGAGGAACTTCTGCAGGAAGAAGAAAATGCGGAGGAAGTGGAGGACCTCGCCAACTCGCAGGAAGAAGGCCTCACGGAGATCGTCGAGGATGAGGCAGAGCTCGACCAGCATGATGCGCTGACCGATGAAGCGGTCGAGACCGTGGAAGCGCTCGAGGCGCTGCGCGAGCACCTGAGCGTGTCGCTCGAATCAGGTGGACTGGATCAGGCAGGCGCCGGCGTGCTGGACATCAGCCTGAAGCATATGTACAGGCGTCTGGGGGTGAAGACCCTGCGCGTGACCCCGGCGCTGGAGTCGTTTGGCTCGATTGCACGGCGCAGCGAGACGACGAAGATCGCGATGGAGGAAGTCGGCGAGCAGGTCAGGAAGGTCTGGGAAACCATCGTCGCGGCGATTAAAAAGGCGATCGAGTGGGTCAAGGGGTTCGTGAAGAAGCTCTTCGACAATGTCGAAGCGATGGTGAGCCGCGCGAAGTCGCTCAGGGAGTCGGCGGGCAGGATGGAGGGCGAGCCGAAGGAACGCGCGATCAAGAATGCGGGGCTTGCGGGCGCATTGCACCTGGGCGGCAAGGTTCCGGCCGATCCGGCGGGCTCGGCACGGGTGCTGGAAGTGACGGAAAAGATGTTCGGCGCCTATGGCAACATTGTTGGCAAGATCGCAACGGCTGGCGCCGACAAGGTGCTCGCCGAGGCCGCGGGTGGCGAGCTTGCGAAAGCCTTCTCGCCGGAGCACTTTGGTCTCGAGCCCGTGCATGATGCGGCCTCGCAGGGTATTCCCGCGCCGGAGGGTGCTGCGGTCGGCCGTTCGGCAGAATTGCCGGGCGGCAAGGCCATCGTGATGATGGTCACGCCGACGCTTGATGGCTCCAACGCGGGCCTGCTTGCGTTCAACAAACAGAGCGCAGAGTTCAAGGGCGAGGACGTACCCGTGCTCACCCGCGATCCGGCCGTTGCGATCTGTGACAACGTGATCAAGCTCGGCGAAGCGATCCGGCAGAAGCAGTCGCTTGCCAAAACGTCGGAATCGGCGAAGGAGCTGCTGCTGAGGGCCTGTGAGCAGGCTGCCCGGTCGGCTGACGGGAAAGCCGAAGCGGTCAAGGCGGTGCGCGGAGTGCTCAAGCTGATTGATGCACCGTTCGTCGCCATGACGTCGTACGCCGTGAAAGCCGGCAAGTCGCTTAACCAGCACGTCGAGCAGTCCATTCGCGCGCATGGTTCTGTGGCCAGCGAGGCTACTGCGCAGACGAAGGAGGCAGCGAAAGAGGCGGCCTGAGTGTGGCCAGTCGGGACCCGTCTGACGCATGCCACCCGGAGCCGTTCCCTCCATCCATCCAGCAGGCTGGCCCATGCCCGGGAGGCTCCCAGGCCATGTGCCCCCTGCCCTTCCCTGCAGGCCGTACGATGCGCAAATTCATGGTCGCGCTGGAGTCGTACCAGGACCCTCACATGGCGATATCGCTGGAGGAAGAAGTCCTCCTTGTCGATGAAAACGCGCGCGACGAGGCGCAGATCCAGACGGATCTCGCGGACGTCAATCGCGGTCTGGATACCGCGGATGGACTCGAGGACCTGGCTGTCGTCGCGGGCAACATCCAGGACGCAAGTGTCCAGGAGACGCAGCTGATCGATACCTGTGCGCAGATGGCCACGGCAGGTACGGATATCCAGCCGGAAGAGTTCATGCAGCCCGCTGAACGTGCCGAAGACGGCACGGTCGCCACCGAGGGCTTCAGGGAAACGGCCAAAGGCATCATCGAGACGATCCTGAAATACGTGGCGAAGATCTGGGAGTCGTTCATCGGCTGGCTCAAGCGTACCTTCACGCTGATCGGCAGCACCCGTGCGCGGCTGGACAGCCTCAGGAAACACCTCGCGAGCCTCGAAAAGGCGAAGTCACCGCTCAAGGAGGGCGCGACTGTCAGCGTGTTCGATAACGCAGGCTATCAGCCTGTCAAGGATGGCCGCGCCTACGTGCAGTTGAACCGGGACTGGTCGCGAATGCTGGAATGGGTCTTCGGCGATTATGCCCGGTATGCCCTCACGATGGGCGGCAAGGCCGTCAGGGGCATCGAGGCATTCGATCCCACGCATCCCGAGGAGTCGGCATCGAAACTGCGGCACGACCTCGCGAGCGTGAAGCTGGCCAGCATGCCCGGTCCGCGGCGCGCGAAGCGGGTCGGCAATCTTGATGTGGAAATCTCGGACGATCTTCCGCACAACAGGGTACTGATGGTGTCGGACCTGCAGAACGACGGTGACGCCACCACCCTGTCTGTCCTCGAAAGGCTGCGCACCCATCAGGTCCAGCTTGCTGACGCGCGAGCGGCCGAAGCTGGCAACCGCAGTGTGCCGGCGGCGCAGTGCAGGCCGCTCACGTTCGACGAGATGGATGCGCTCGTGGATGAGTTCGAGACGCAGCTGCGCGCGGTGGAGAAGTTCACGGGCTCGAACCGCGAAGGCGAGCTCCAGCGCACGCGCAAAGCGCTCGCGAGCGCGTCGCAGAAGGCCCAGGCGTCCATGGGCAAGCTGGATCAGGGTGACGGTTCTGCCAACAGCGCGGCGCACGGGAAGGTGGTGGAAACGTACTTCCGCGCGATGCTCGCGTTCAACGCGGCGTTCTGCAACTGGATCAACCAGCCCCTGCTGAGCGTATCGAGTCTCGCCCTCACGAATGTGCGATCAGGCCTCGTGCGCATCCAGGAGTCGCTCAAGTGCTACGAGCTGCAGACGGGTGAGGACAGAAAGGGGCATGGCGTTCCTGTGTCGCCGCACGCCGCGCTGCCGGCTCACTGAGTGTCTGGATGAGAGCGCGTGCGTGTGCCATCAGCACACCCATCCCGTATGGAGGAAGCAAGCATGCGACGATATTTCCTGGGCCTTGAGGCCTTTGATGAAGCGCCGACGGGCGCCGGGGAAGATGAAGGCAAACCCGAGGAAGGCGCACCAACGGTGCCGGCGCCACCCGCGCCGGATGACGAGGGCAAGCTTACCGTTGAGAAGCCTGATGGCGAAGGTGGCGCGGAGCCACCGCCGGCGCCGGCAGCGGGCGACGATGGTACCGGAGGCACCGAGGGCGCCTCCGCACCGGCGCCCTCGCCTGCTCCGGGCGCCGATGCGAACGAGCCGCCGATGCCAGAAGTGCCCGAAGTATCCGAAGCAGAGCCGGCGGCAGGCGCGGCGCCAGCGGCACCTGAGGTCACAGTCGCAGGCGCCGAGGGTGCGGAAGGTACAGCCCCGGCGAATGGGGCGGAATCCGGCTCCGCAAGTGCCCCGGCTGCCCCGGCTGCGCCGGCTCCCTCTCCCGCCCCTGCCCCGGGCGCCAGTGCGAATGAGCCAGCGCCGGTGCCAGAAGTGCCCATTGCAGAGCCGGCGGCCGCCGCGGCGCCAGGCGGCAGCGATGCATCGGCAGCGGGCGCCGAGGGTACGGAAGGCGCGGCCACGTCCAGCGTCGAGCCCGTGCCGTCACTGCCCGATGCCCCGGTGACGGGCGAGGCGAGCGCCGAACCCGTGAGCCCGACGCCGGTCGGTGCGACGAATGCATCAGATGCGGCATCGGATGTCTCGGGCCTGCCCGCGCAGCCGGAGGCGGAACCCGCGGCGGACGCTGAAGCCCTCGAATCCCTGCGCGAGGAGCTTGCACTCGCGTGGGCGATGGAGGAAGCCGTCAACGAACTGGGGGAAGCGGGTGAGACTTCCGCGGAGATTTCCCAGGACCTTGACGAGTCTGAACGCAATATCCAGATCGCCGACTCTCTCAGTGATGTCGCCTTTGTTGCGGACAGGATCGAGAAAGCGACGCCCGCGGAAGCGGCGCTCGTGGAAACGGCGGGAGATCTTGCCGTGGCCGGTACCGACGTCGAGCCTGAGCAGGTCGTGCCGTCGATGGAGTCGTATATCGGCACGACGATCGCGACCGAAGGCATCAAGGAAACGGTCACGAAGATCCTGCAGGGCGTGCTGCAGTTCATCGAGCGGGTCTGGGAGAAGATCCGTGCCTACTGGCGCGTGCATGGCTCGTTACCGTTGTGGCGCAAGCGCATCGAATCCCTGCGCAAGCGGGTACAGGACGCCGGGGACGAGGTGATCAGGGAAAACGTGACGGCCCCCGTCTCGCTGGCAGGTCTCGTGATGGACGAGCAGCCCGCTTCATCGGCCACGCTCGACATGATCCATACGAACATCGGCAGGATGGTCAAGACGGTGCATGGCATTTTTTCCGGCTATGCCAACGGCGTGGTGGAGCGTGGGCACGACATCGTCAAGGCGCTCACGGAATTTGATCCGAACCAGCCTGAGAAAGCCGTAAGCGACCTGAAAAACAAGCTCGCGGGCATGCATGCCGAGGGCATGGAAAACGGCAAATCGGTCACCCTGCCGGGCAACTTCCAGCTCACGCTCGACGTCTACAAGGCGCAGCCGGAGGAAGCTGCCGAAGCAGCGCTGGAGCGGCTGCGCAACTCGGGTGTCAAGCTCGTGAAAGGCCGGATTCATCCCGCGCATCACATGAAAAAAGGCCAGATACGGATGTCCGGGGCGAGTGCCCAGGAATTCAGGCGCCGGGCGATCGGCATGCTGGAAATCGGCGATGAACTGCTGAAGTCGCTCGAGTACTTCTACGAAAAGCCGTACCAGCAGATGGAGGCGCTGTCGAAGCAGATCAAGGGCGCGTCGGCGCAGGCGACGAACGCGATCGGCCGCGCTGGCGAAGCCGCCATGGCTGAGGGCAAGACGGTGGGCTATTACCGCGCCCTGCTGAATTTCAACAAGGCGTTTGCGCAGTGGACGTACCAGCCCTTCGTGCCGCTCTACTCGTACTCGCTGCGCACGCTGCGCGCCATGCTGGAATTTGTTGACGCCTACCTGAAGCCGCTCGGCAGGAAAGCGGAGGAACCCCAGGCGCAGGCTGCCTGAAGCGCCATGTCTCGATGATCCAGGGGAGAGCCGAAGGGCTCTCCCCTTTTGTTTGCTGTTGTGGTTCGACGGGGTCAGTACGCCGGTGCGTACCGTGCAGGAGCCATGCCCGCAACCAGGTTTCCCTTCGCATACATGCATTGCGCGTATGCATTGTCGTATCGCATCTGGATACCCATCTGTGCGTTCGACGAAGTGCCTGCACCGATCGCCGTTCCCGCTGTCGCGCCGAATGCGGCGCCCGCGCCAGCCGCATGGCCGTGCCAGCTCGTTGCGGCTCCGAATGCTGCGCCGAGTGCCGTCGTCAGCAATGCTGCTCCGATGGCACTTGCATTCGCACGGTCCGCCTGCCCTGCAACTTCCGATGCCGCGTACTGCCTGCACGTATCCTGATCCTGCCGGAATGCCTCAAAGGGCACCGTTTGCCCGGGCAGTACCTGCACGGTCGGTCCCGGCGGTGTGCTGGCGCATGAGCAAAGAAGGACGGTCACGCCCAATGCGAGCACGGGACGGATGAGATTGTTTTTCATGTATGGAAAAGATAAGCAGGGCAGATGAAAAGTAAATTGTCAGATGGGATTTGCCGCAATAGGCGCGACCGGGGTGACGTGTGCGTGTGGGCACCGATACTGATCCGGCAATAATGCTGACGCCAATTCCTCATGGGAGCGATTGGCGAAATTATACGGGTGGAAAGGAGCACGAAATTTCGTTCCACCTTCAGCGTGGCCGGAATTGACAATCTTTGACGCCGGTATCAAATGGCTTTCAGGCTCCCGGGTGATGGGGCGGGATCCCGGCCTGCAAACGCGGCTGGAAAGCCGATTCTATGCAATGACGCGAGTGGATCGACCATGCCCAAACTCATCCTGGCTGTGCCCGAGACGTACGACAGCGTTACGCGGCCCATCATCTACGACGTCACGCGCCAGCTGTTCTCGTGGACGGGACTGCCGGCCGATACGCCGATCCTTTATCCGTCCGCCCACGGGACCGTCCAGCAACCGGGCTCACAGCGGCTGCAGGAGCCGCTGAAGGCCGAGCTTGCGTTCAATGATCAGGTGAGTGTCGAGGTCGACGAGACCGTTGAGCAGGACCGGATTCTGAGCACTGCGGTGCTGTATCCGGATAACCTCTTTATTTTCCGCGATCCGCGGGTCGAGACCATCCTTAAGCCCGTCTACTCGTCGACCGAGATCACGATCAACCTGAAGTTCCGCTCGGTCGATGAGGTCAAGGCCAAACGCTGGCGTGAGCAGATGCGTGTGCGTGTTTCGCAGCTGCGCGACGTACTGCTCATCAACATCCGCTACGCGTACCAGATCCCGCCCGCCGCGCTTATTGTGCTCAGGGAAATCCACCGGCTTATGGAAAATGTCGCCGGTTACGGGGACCCGTTCGGACAGTGGTTCAGCCGGCACGTGACCCCGGCCGCGACCATCGAGTCGAATCTCGCTGGCGAGCAGATGCAGGTCGCGTTCGCCGAGCACCAGATGCGGATCGTCGGCATGTGGGATTTCGAGGGCGCGCCAGAGGTTGGATCGAAGGAGGACGAAGGCGATACCTGGACGATTGGTGTCGCCTTCAGGTTCAGATACGACAAGCCGGTGTCGGTGGTCATGGACTATCCGCAGATGATCCATAACCAGGTCATCCGGCTTCGCGACGATACGCTGCCTTTCAACCCCGATCAGGTCAGGAAGCACTGGTCGCTTTCCGCGTACTTCTTTGAGCATTTCAACAAGGCGCGTGCGCTTGAGGGCATGCTCGGGGGCCCGGAGATCATCGGCAATGAGGGCCTGCGTTTTCCACCCTGGGATGAATTCCTGCCGACATCCACCGCGCCCTGGTACATCCGCATTTTCAGCGCCATGACCGCACTCGATCCTGGCGAAGGGCATGACGGCGGCCATGACGGTACCCACGGCGGCGCCCATGATGCCACGCATGGCAGCAGGCGCCTGATGGCGCTGGACCAGCTGCCCGAGGGTTACGTCATGGGCGAGCGCATGCGCGCCTTTGTTGCCGGCGAGGCGCCGTACATGACGAAGCTCTTCTACTCGGTGTTCTCCTGCAATCTGTACCTGTCGAACGACATCCAGCCAGATGGCTCGATTGTGGTCGACCAGGACCTTAATGTCATGACGACGTTCGACCCGAACCCCCGGGCGCGGTTTCATGTGTGGTTCGGGCTCTGCTACAACTGGCGCTTCCTGAATCCGGCCGCCATGGCGCGGCTCATGGAGAATTTCGACATTCTGCAGTCGATCGTGAATGGCCTGTGGCCGGATCTGCCCGCGTGCTGTCAACCCCATGCGATTGGTCGCAGTAACCAGACTTCGACCGCGTCAATGGCGTGCCTCATGAACGGAGGCGCTGGGGCTGCAGATGGCATGCTCGATACGGGCATGAAAACGGTTGAGACGTTCTACGTGCAGTCCATCAGTGAGGACGCGTGATGCCTATCGTCGACGATGGCGGTGAACACACCGGCTTTCCTCCGCACCCACGGCCAGACCCCATCCGTATCACGGATCCAGCGTACCGGGGCATTGCGGTCGACAATCGCTACATTCCGGCCACCGACCTGCTCACGCACGTGGAGGGCAGCAGCTGGACGGTGGAGTACTACAGCCAGGTGCTGGATCGCGACACCACAATCCTTGGGGCATCGCTGCACAAGCCGGCCCAGTACCTGCAGTATCGCCGCATCCTGCAGATGGAGCTGAAGGTGACGCAGCCGCTTGCGGCCACGCAGGAGGCGAACACCAGGCAGATGGGCTACAAGGGTGGCGCGAATTGCTATCCGGTATTGATCCCGAACCAGGGCGATGTCCTTGTCGCCCAGGTCGACGATGGACGGTTCGGTGTCTTCAATGTCACATCGACCGAGCGTAAGAGCTTTTACAAGGACAGTGTCTACGCGATCGAATACGAGATGCTCGACTACGCCACGCCTGAGCGCCTGCGCGATCTCGAGATCAAAACGATCCAGCGACTCGTCTACGTGCGCGACTATCTGCAGTGCGGGCAGAACCCGCTGGTTGAGGAGGAATGCTGGCGGAAGATCACGAAGCTGCACGGTCGCTTCGATTCGATGCTGGCGAGCTACATGAAGCAGTTCATGAGCGACGAGTTCATGACGTTGCTGGTACCCGGTCAGCCGTGGCCGACCTACGACGCCTGGCTCGTGCGGGCGCTCACCGAGCTCTTTGAGACGACCGCATCGCCAGACCTGCTCGCGATGCGGCAACTGAACTGTGACGATGATCCATCCATGGCCTGCGTACAGCTGTGGAATGTGCTGGTGCGCAAGGACCCGGATCTGCTGAAGTTCGTGAACCAGCGTGCGGGGCTGGTCTGGACGACGCGCTTTACGCGCAACGCCATGTTCAACGGCATCCGCTGGAGCGGCATCGAGCTGCTGGTCTATCCGGTCGACGTCGAGATGACGGTTGATCAGGAGCTTGTGGGCATCGAACCGCTGACAGACAGTGAGCTGGAAGATACGGCATCGCGCCGGGGAAGGCTGGAAGACCTGGTTGCGACGACGGCTCTCGCCGGGCTGCCGTACGAGGGCGCTCCCCTCATCCATCCCGTCCTGTGCGACGACTGCTACGTGCTGTCCCGACGTTTCTATGAGAACGCGGGAGGACAGTCAAGGCTCGAGCTGCTGGTGCGGGACTATCTCCATGACCGTGCGCTGAATCTGGATCTGGTGGGTGTGTTCTGCGATACATGGCATGGCTGGAAGGCACTGGAGCGTTTCTACTACACGCCCATCGTTCTCCTGCTGGTACGGGCTGCCATCCGGCGAATCTAGGAACTCATAGCGAATCCCGGGAAATCATGCGATCACCCGGGTACCCACGCGAACACGGCCACCGCATCATTTGCACGGATGGGCTTTAGTCAGCGCCAGATACACTACAACAAGGGTGGGCTGGCCGCGCTCAGCCGGATTCGCGCTCAAGAAGTTGAGAACCGTATCCAGATTCTGCTTGTGTGTGGTGCCGGGTGGCAGACAGTAGCGCGCCGTAGCCTTGCTTACCACGCTTTGGGCCTGAACGCCGCTCGTGAAGCCGGCCATATACATGGCGCAAAGATTAAGATTGTCGGCCGCCTGGCACGCGGCATAAAAACCATCGGCCTTATCAATTGTCTGGGCGGGCGCGCTGGATGAGAATATAACGCCGCAGAGCGCTGCGGCAAAGACGATACGTTTCATGAAAGATCCTGATCGTTCGGAAGCCTGGGGGCAGCCTATAACCTGCATCGAGCGAGTTTCGCCCCGCAATTCAGGGCGCATTTTCAAAGGTTGTGTCGCGATAACGTCGTCAAGGCAAGAAAGTTGTGTCTGGTGAGGATCCCCTTTCCACTCAACGAACCGTCCTCACCCGGGCGAGGCGTGGTCGATCAGCGCGAGCGCAGCGGCCTGGGCCTCACCGGCATCAGCATGCCTGATCGCGTCGATGACGCGCTCGCACAGCCTTACCGTGTCCGGCCAGTCCTGTTTGCGTCGCACTGCCTGCCGCGCGGACACCGCGAGCGCGCCGCGCAGCAGTGGCGCCAGCTGGGAGAACAGCGGATTGCCGCTGGCCGCGAGGATGCGCATCGCGAAGAGCTCGCGGGCAGCCAGAAAACCGGGCTGGCCGGGCGGACTCTCGCGCAGCGTGTCGAATGCGAGCCTGGCGGCGTCAATGTCGTCGGTGTCGCCTCGCGCTGCCGCCTGTGCGGCGGCGGCCGGACCGATCAGGCGGCAAAAGCCGGCGAGTGCCGCACCGAACCGCGGATCGGGATCCAGGCGCAGGCGCCAGTTGATCACGTCCTCGTTGACGATGCGCCACTCATCCACCGGGCGGACGCGCGTGCCGATTTTTGACCGGACGTCGAGCAGGTTGCGCACGAGCAGCATCGAGAACACTTCGCGCAGCACGGTGCGGCTCACGTCGTACTGTTTGGCCAGCACGTCCTGCGGCGGCAATACGGCACCGAAGGCACCGTCGAGAAGGTCTTCCATGAAGTGGTCCAGCGTCTTGCTGACCTGCGAACGATAATTGTGTTCTTCCTGCACCATGTCCCTCTCCCGAGATTACCCGCGACATCACGAACCGGCCGGCGGCGAGATAGCCCCCTGTCAGGTCTGAGGAATTGTGTCGCGGTTGGGGCATGTTCCGATCCAGGGATTTCCCCTGACTTGTGCTTGCCGCATCGGACAGCGCGGCTGACATTCGGGGGGACACGCGAAGCCGCTGCCGGGTACGTGCGGTCACTGCGCATTCTTTAGCGCATCACGCAGCCGGTGCCGCCTGCTCACCGGCACCGGCGGCGTCACCGAAATCTGCAACAGGCGCGCATGCGCCCCGGCGTGTCGGCCCCTGCAGGACGGGCAGAAGTGCACGGTCTCGTCGAAGTAACCGGTGAACCAGTCCCAGCCGCGCGCCGCGCCGGCAAACTTGTCGGGACACGGCGCCCCGCACATGCAGCAGACGCCGAATCCCGGCGGTGGGGTGATGGTTCTGGCGCGACGGAGGCGACTATTCATGACATGACGCCCTGAATGTCAGACATTAAAGCGTAGGACAGCAGGGCCGGTCACACAAGCACGCGCGAATCCTGCTTTCAGCACACCTGCTCCTCGAGAACAAGCGGATGACATCCCCGCGGAATCACTGTCTCTTCCCGGAAATATCCGCCGTCATGGCCCGGTATGGCTTCGGTTCCGTCAAGCCCGTCCGCATAGCTCATTTCGCACAAAGTGCCTGACATGACAACCACACTCCAGGGAGTCACCGAATGAAGCAGCATGTTCCGCGCGTTTCATCCCTGCAGAGACCTGCCGTGACTACGTGGGTGCCGCCCGCGCAACGCGACACGGCGTGGTGGATCTTCTACCGGCTCTTTCGCTGCCGGCTGAGGCGGATCCTGACCATCCCGCTCGAGGAGATGCAGGAGGTGGGCACACCGACCTCCTTTGATCCCGATGTCGACCGGCAGATGCAGAACGAGCGCGTCGAGCGCATGCTCTCCATCGCCCAGATGGCGCAGTACTGGGGGGACGGCATTTCGATCGGCCTGGTCGACCCGAAGGACGCCAAGGAGATCTACGAGCGCCTGAGCAACCATCTCTACGCGTGGAAGGACAGGCTCGAGACCGGGGTCGCCCCGCGCAATGCACCGCTCGAGGATCTGGCGAAGCTCGACGCGTTTGCGAATGTCGTCTATGCACTGGCCAGATACCAGCTTCCCCGCGATTACCTGGATTCCCGGTTCGAGCGCCAGGCACGCAACCTCTTTGCGCTCACGGGCGAGAGCCTGCTGAAGTCCCCCAGGGCAGCCGGATCCGGCATCACGACCATCAACCCCGCTGATGAGGAGACAGATCCACGCGCCCAACGGCTGAGTCTGGCTGATGCATTCGTGCGCGGTCGCCCGTCCGCGGATTGGGCGCTGCGCTGGAAATAGGGAGCGCATGGAGGTAACTGACGTGGAATTCGAACAATCCGCACTGATGGTCGACGTGGACCAGATCATCAACGGCGGATCCAACCCGGTGCATTTCACGGTGGGCGCAAGCATTCTTGTGAACACGACGAATACCGTCGTCAATCCGCTCAAGGTAACGGGCGTGGACTTGAGGCGAGATTATCTGAACCGGTATTCCGACGAGCTGATCATCACCACCGAGATCCTCGCCGGCCAGTACAGCAACCTCGTTTATCCGTACAAGAACGCACTCGACATCACGCTCACGCGTACGCCGCTCATGGAAGTGGGCGACACGCCCGACGCCGGCAGCACGGTCCAGTCAGAACGATTCACAGCAACGCTCATCGATGAGGGTTCTCCCCTTGTCGAGCAGAATACGCCGTTCGCCCCCACGCAGCCGAACCTGGATCTCACCGGACCGATGACGGTGCAGTTCCAGTTGGTGAACAAGGCGCTTGAGCAGATGCGCATGATGGATGTCGGCCAGGTCTTCCGCGGCTGCACGGTTGATGATGCGATCAGGACCGTGCTGACCAATGCGTCCCAGACGACGACTGTCGATGGCCAGCGCACCGTGCAGGGTGTCAGCATGATACCGTCGGCCAACCCGACGCCGCGCGAGCATATCGTCATACCGCATGGTGTGCGACTGGTGGACGTACCCCAGCATATCCAGAAGCACTGCGGCGGCGTCTACAACGCTGGCATGGGCTATTTCCTGCAGGGCAACCAGTGGTATGTCTGGCCGGCACTGGACACGACGCGCTTTAACAGCGCCGCGGCGACGCTTACAGTGATCAACGTGCCATCGAACAGGTTCCCGCAGGTCGAGCGCACGTATCGCCAGTCTGGCACGAACCTGATGGTGATGGCCACGGGCAGCGTGAAGTTCCGCGACCCGAGCAACCATGCGCAGCTCAACCTGGGCAACGGCGTGAGGTTCTCGGATGCCTCGAAATTCATGGATGGATTTGTCTCGGTGACGGGCAACCGTGCGCTCGCCTCACGGGGCAGCGTCAACAACGAATTCATCGGTAGTTCACGCCCTAACGGGAACAACAACGTCCATGTATCGGCCAGCCCGGTCAACGCGAATTCGCTCGAGGAGTATTCGAAGCTTGCGCGCGCGATGGGCGCATCGATCACCATGGAGTGGGAGAATTCGAATCCTGACCTGATCGTGCCGGGCATGCCGGCACAGGTCCTGTTCCTGCAGAACGAGCAGATCCAGACGCTTGTGGGTGTGGTGGTCGGGGCCCAGCACTATACGCAGATGCGAGGCCAGGGATTCAGCGCTTCGCGCTACGTCACCACGACGCATCTGAACATATTCCTGCAGCCCCAGGATCAGGCCAGCCACTCAGGTGGCTGAACATGCGGCGCGCGATACACCGTAGGGGACTTTCATGAGCACACCGCCACCCCTCGTGCTGGATTTCACCCAGCCGGCAAGAGATGTCCTGCTGGCCCAGATCAACCACGACAACGCGACGATGATCACGCCGGACCAGATCCGCGTGGGTTACGTCGGCGCGCTTGGCCCGACTGATCCCAGTGGGAGGAATACCACGGCTCATGTTACGGCCGCGCAGGGCGCGAACCTCGAAGGCGCCGGGTATTTCAACTATGACCGCATCGACATCGGCACGGTGCCCGGTGCGCGCTCGACGCTTTTCACAGTTGTCGCCCGGCGGAAACTGTCGGATCTGCTGCCAGAGATCAACGCCCGCTTTTCACTGAACCTCACGCGTGCGGACATCATCGACGCGCGGCTGCCTGCTGTAGCGTCCGGCCAGACACGCAATGTCAGCCTGCTCATGAGCGCGCGCGCCCTGCTCTGGACCGGATCGCTCGTGCTGACCTTGACGCGGTAATCCTCCGCACATGTTATGAGCCGGCGCCAAGGGTGCCGGCGCTCGAATGAACGTGATTCCCACGATGCCGGTGCATTTCATTTCAGGAACGGAGTTCATATGCACATCAATCCCACGGAAAGCGCGGTAAGCAATCTGCTGGCCCTGATCGTCGCGTCCAATCCGCGCTTCTCAGTGATGGCCGAAGAGGCGTTACAGGTGGAGTCCGTCACCGCACTCGCGACACCCGACGCCGACGGGAACGATACGGTCACCGTTGTGTCTGCGCAGGGGTACGGCCATACCGCAGCATTCTCATACAGGCGCCTCCCGCTCACGGAGATTGTTCCCGCCGATGTGCCGCCTGTCACGGTGACTGTCGTTGACGAAGAGGCCGATATTCTCACGGCGATAGCCGCCGCCCTGGGACTCATTGCCAGCGAACTGGTTCTTGTCGACGGATCTGAAGTGCTCGAAGGTGCAGGCGAAGTAACCATCGACGCCAGCGTGAGTTCCCTCCTCTACAGCAGCGGTCCATTTACGGTTGCGCTGGACTGGGAACCCGCCCGCATCGATTCGCTGCTCGACAACACCAGCATTGGCGAATTCCATCCGCCGGACGTGGATGAAGACGCGTAGTTACCCGAGATAGTGACCGATCATTTTATGGCGTCTGGCATGGGGGATTCGTCCTCCATGCCCTTATGCCGTCAATGCGCCAGTCCAATGGAGATCCACGAAATGAACATCGATCCGACGCTCAGCACGCTGGAAAACATCCTGCAGTACGTGACGAATCCCGCACTAAGGCAGCCCACGAGTCCGGATCAGGTTGCGGTGACCGAGCCCCAACCGTACGACCCTGCCACGCTCGGATTCTTTCTGGGCACGGGCCTGAATCTCGACGGTGAGAACAGCAACACGCAGATCATTGTTTATCTGCGACCGCCGCTCGAGGACGTTGCGCAGGACGGAGTGAACCAGGTACTGGTCTACGAGCGGCAGCCGCTATCAGACGTGGTGGGCACCGGCGTGGCTGTAGCGGTGAACTCACAGATGCCGGTGGCGGAAATGCTGCAGGCAATCGCACATACCCTCGGCGTTGTCGACGATGCGATCGCGTTCGTGACGCCACCGGAGGGACAACCTGCGTCGGTTCAGGTCGATGCATGCCAGTCGCCGCTCTATCTGCCGGGCGCGGTGACCGTCGTCCTGAACTGGACTTAGGACGCGAAGTCGTGCAAGAACACGATTCCAGAAGTTTTCAGACCTATATTCTGCCCGTGAGTTCAGACCAGAGATGGACTGGATCTATTCTCTAACCAACAGGAGCTGGAAATGGATATCTGGTCGAAGGCTGGAACGGCCACGAAAATGGCGGCATGTCTTGTGGTCGCGGGCGTCGCATCGCTGACGCTGAACAAATGCATGAAAGATCTCTTCAACCCGAAATAAATTCAACAATCAGGAAGAACAAAAATGACCTGGAAGATTGGTACGGTCGGCAAAATCATTGCGTGCCTTGCAGTGTGTGTCATTGCGGGCACCACGGCAGAAAAATGTTTCGAACAGCTTTTCGATAACTGACAAGGCGAAAAAAATGGAATTCTGCAAATCGTTTGGCTGGGCGGCAGGCGTCGTGCTCGGAACGTACGTGGGTGTGAAAGCCGTAATCGAAATCGAGTCCCATCTGAGCGCGAGAAAGCGCGCAAGGCGGGAAGAGCAGAAGCAGGAGCAGACGTCCGGACAAAAGCAGGCAGCGTGAGGACGTCCAGTAAAGACGTGAAGCGGCAACCTGGATCGGGGGCCGGGTCTGTCGCTCAGGAAATGGCGTAACACCATCAAGGAACGAAAAATGAAGTCAGCCATTCTCGTTGGACTGTTGTGCGTGTATGCCGTCGCCGAGCTCTACAGGCGCGGCCGCTAGGTGTCGTGGACGGCTGGAAAAAATACCGCACACAGGCAGTCTATGCGGTATGACCACGGGCTCACGGTTCGGGCACATGGCAAAGGTTTCCATTCGTACGCTGCTGGCAAACCGGGAGCAAGCAGCGCGCGAGAGCAAGCCGGACCCTCCCCCGGTTCCCGGCTTGCCAAGTCGGGAATCTTCTGACCGCCGCACACATTCGTGGAGGCGGTTTCTTTTTTGCCGCGAAGAATCAAAAGAACCTGAAGCCTATATTACTCAAACAGAGTAAAGGTTGTTTGCCTTGATTTCCGCGTGTAGTGAAAGGCACGTTATTCACCCTATTCTGCTAAGGAGTACAGAAATGAAAGCCATCCAGAAGAATGCCATTGTCATTCGCGGGTTGAAGGATCAGGTCCGCCGTGCGTTCGAAGCCGGCAAGTTCATGACGGACGGTCGGGCGCTACCCAGCGTGGATTTCGGAAAATCAGTTGCGGTCGAGGTCACGGCGATGGATACGCTGGGGCTCTTCCCGACACTCGTTTGCGAGGATGACGAGGTTGTGGAGCACGGGCGCCAGTTTGGGCGTCAGATGCATGTGAAGATGATTCCGGGCTGTACCCATCAGGACGCGATCATGGCGCTCGTTACCGCGAACGGGCTACTTGCGCGCGAGTTCGATCACGTCCGGAACATCCGCGTCTGCCTGAAAACCTACAGCGTCGCGCACGCGTAGCGCAAGGCCTGAACCGGTCAGAGCCCCGACGGCACTCAAGGTGCCGTCGGGGCTCTTTTTTCCGGATCCGGGCTTTCATATCCTTTGAACTGCAATCTTTTTTTGCTTCCTGGAGGAGTGCCGATGAAAGCATCAAATGTTGTCTGGGTCCTGGTGAGCGGTGGCGTCTGCTTTGCGATTGGCTGGATGCTTCCCTCGCCCCTCGCTGGCACCATGCGATACGTATCCGGGCCGCAGGAGAAAGCCGGGCCCGAACCGCTGGAGATTTTCGTCGATATGGGGACGGGCTGCGAGTATGTCGGACTGGAAAAAGGTGCGCTGACGCCCCGGCAAGGCCCGGACGGGAAGCAGGTTTGCAGACAGGAGCCCTCTGTGCTTCCGTAAGCAGGTGTCCGGACAAACTGCGCATGTGATTTGCGGGCGACGCTATTTCGATCATCAAGATCCCGTATCTGTTGTCACCATTCCCGTCATGCAGGTATCTCCATTACAGGTTGTCCGAAGTATGGAGTTGCGGGTCGAGCGCAAACATTGCCCGGTCCCGAAAGGGTCCGGGCGTTTATTCCATTTTTCTTTGTCCCGATAAGAGCAGACAGTTTGTTGGTAAGTTGTGCCTCAAGTATCATGATACCGTCCGCAAGGTTATAACAATTTAACAGGAGTTAACAATGGCGAGTTACCGCGAACTGCTGGCAGCAAGGGAAAAACTGGAAGCCGAGATTGCCAGGGCACGTAATGAAGAGGCGGGATCGATCCTGGAACAGATCCGGGCACAGGTTGCCGACTATGGATTCACGGTAGAAGATATTTTCGGCAGCAAACGCAAAGGCAGCCAGCATAATTGGACAAGAGTGCCTGTTGCTCCGAAATACCGTGATCCGCAAACGGGGGCAACCTGGAGCGGGCGTGGCAGGGCGCCGCTCTGGATCGCAGGTAAGGATCGGGCGAAATTCGCAATCTGATGTACAGCCAGCACCTGGCTGACGAAACCAGAAAGAGCGGGACAGTTTGAACTGCCCCGCTCTTTTTCATGGGCGGTTTCTTAAATCGTATGGCTTTTATCCAGCAGATTAAGGAAACCTGTTCATGTCCGATACTGCAACTACGCCGTCGTCTGGATCGGGCGACGCGGATGTCAGCAACGCCTCGGCGGCCCAATCCGCCACCTGGGCGGCCAGATGTGCGGTCGCGTCAGAAGAGGCGGCAGCACTGGCCAGACGATACGCCGAAGAGGCCGGCAGCTACGCGATCCCGGCGCCCCAGGTCAATGCGGACTGGAATGCCGTCTCAGGTCCGGCGGAGATACTGAACAAACCCAACGTCCAGCCGGCCGATCACAGCCTGATGGAAGATGCGAACGGTCTGCGTGTCGAGACTGAAATCGTCCTCCTCACGGGTGCCGACGCGACGATTCCCGACGACTGCAACGGGATGATCTTCAAGGTTGATTCAGATGTCTATTTCCTGCCGTTGCCGCTGTTATCGAACGTCGGCGCAGGCAGACAGTTCAAGGTCATCAACACATCGGT
Source organism: Paraburkholderia sp. GAS448 (assembly GCF_050435685.1). NCBI lineage: Bacteria > Pseudomonadati > Pseudomonadota > Betaproteobacteria > Burkholderiales > Burkholderiaceae > Paraburkholderia > Paraburkholderia sp. GAS448. The sequence goes on along the minus strand of NZ_JBNDKT010000046.1, from coordinate 4,498 downwards.
GCCGCAACTGGAGCTGCGCGCTCAAGGCCGCGACTCCATCGATGACGTGACGCTCCAATCGTTCGGTGGCTCTGTCATGTTCCCACCGGGATCGGTCGCGACGGTTTCGTATGGCGATGCGTATATCACGGTACAGACCGACCTTGGCGTGGGCACGCAGCCGTTCAATCTGGTGCAACTGGATACAAACGGCAGACTACCAGCACTTGATGGAAGTGCCTTGACCAGTTTGCCGATGCCCGATGTTTCGGGGCTGGTGCCGAAGTCCAGCGTGGGAGCTGTCAACGGCGTTGCGTCGCTCGACGGCGATGCCCGGGTACCGGTCGGTGAACTGCCAGCAGGTACATCCCCTGGCCAGATCGTCATGCTCGACGCGCAGGCCAGGCTGCCGGCGGTCGATGGAAGCCAGTTGTTCAATCTGCCGGCATCGGCGACGGTGGAAAACCTCGTTCTCAACGGAAACTTCGCGGTCAACCAGCGACAGTATCAGCAGGGCGCAGCAGGCTCGCTCGGATCGAGTGTCTATCGCCACGACGGCTGGCGGGATGGCACCTATACATTTGCTCAGGTCCCCGGTACAGATCCTCGAGATACGACAGTCACTATCACGGGATCGACGCCGCTGCGGCAGGTCATCGACGGAACCCTGGTCGCAGGGGGAACCTATACGCTGTCGTGGACAGGTTCGACGCTCGGGCGTCTTTCTGTCGGCGCGAACCAGGCGCCTACTGGCGTTGCGCAACCAAGCCCCATTATCGTCAACAATGTGCAGTGGGCGGCCGGTTTCCAGATTGATTTCCAGCCTGGAGGAACACTGGGACAGGTTCAGCTAACATCGGGCGCGACGCCGCTGCCTTTCCTGAGGCGATCATACGAAGTCGAGTTGATGCGCTGTTACCGCAAGGCGTTCGTGATCTATGCGTCTCATCCAGCTTCGGTTCTGGGCATGGGTTACGTCTATGGGAGCGGCTCAAATGTGATCCTGGTTGGTTCTTTTCCAATACCCATGTCCGCCCCCCCAACGTTCCAGGGTGGCGGTTACGCCAACATCGCTGGGGACCGCTTCAATGCAGGCAGCGTTACCGGTGTAACTGCACAATATAGAACCGACGATTTCTCGACCAACAGGGGGTTCGAGTTGAATATCTCAACCACTGCAGGTTTGACATCCGGTCTGGCGATGGGGATCTATACGACCACTGGAACTATGTCTGGTCCAACCTGGTTTCTTTTCGAGTCTTGAGCATGAACGATATCCAATGAACACGCTCTCCCCGCAAGCCAGTCTCGACGCCCAGATCGAAGCACTGGTCAACCTGATCGAGAATCTGGGCGTCCCGATCAAGGCAGCCCTGAAAAAGGCACTAACGACAGTCATCGTCAATCTCGCGGGTGGCGCAAACGTAGCGCTTGACCTCACGCCGCTTGCGCAGGGTGCGCCCGAAATTCTCTTTAATCTCCCCATTGCCGCGAGCACGACTACCACGCTTGCGATCAGCAACCCGCCTGCGGCAGGTGTGCTCGCAGCGTTTGTGCTCGTGGTGAGCAGCGGCGTGGGTTCTGTGGTCGTATGGCCGTCGGGCATCAAGTGGCCGCAAGGCACAGCACCGTCACTGACCGGCGTCGCTGGAAAGCTCGATACGTTCGTGATCTACACGGAGGACGGTGGGGCGACGTATTGCGGCTTCGTGGCGGGACAGAACCAATGACGCTATCTACCCGACTGCTCATGTGCAGCGCGCCACCGCCCTTCAGTGGCGTTCTCGATACGCTGGGCACGTCGCCGCTCGCCGCGTACAGCCTGCGCCGGCTGACCGGGAAATACTTCGGCCCAGCCATCCAGGTGATACGAAGCTCCGATAGCGCGGCGAGGAATATCGGCTTCACGGCGGCGGGTGATCTGGATGTGAACGGGCTGCTCAGTTTTACTGGCCCGAACGATGGCCGCGTGGCGGTGTTTTACGATCAGTCGGGCAACGGCCTGAACATGGCGCAATCGCTGACAGCCAGGCAGCCGTTTATCGTGAACGCAGGGGTGCTCAATACTGACGGGACCGGCTCATCGCTGGCGGGCATCCTGTCCACGGCGACGGTAAGCTCGCTCCAGTTTCTGATCGCATCACAAGCGATGCTCGTCATCCCGCAGCCATTTACCCGGAACTCGGTGAACTGCATGCCCTCAGGTATAAAGGCCGCACCATTTCCTGTTTTGGGCGCAACCTCTAACGCGTCCGTCTTGGCACTGAATGTCTCTAACCTCCATTACCAGATGTACGACTACAGCTCGGGCCTGACGAGCAGCAATAGCGTATCGCTGAACACGGCGAATAGCGTGTTCGAGATATACAACGCCGTCGCCAGCAGCATCATCGTGAACGGCATTACCACCACAGGCGCGCTGGGAACGGACACTCCAGGCTTGGTGGAAATCGGTGCGCTCACGCAGGCGGCCGGCGTCGCGGTGATTCACAGCGAAATCCTGCAGTTCACTGGAATATTAGCCAGCGCCGACCTGAACCTGCTATACGCCAACCAGAGGAGTTACTGGGGTACACCTTAGACTGCTTCTTCGCAGGGCATCCAATTTTTACCGGATGGCCCAATAATGTAGCGAAATGCGGTAACAAAGCCCATTCCTTGAATTTTCACCACGCATGAACGCAATGGTTCGCCGGACTCCGTTGTGCTTGAGTTCGACAGTGAACTGGCTATGCTGGAAGAAGCCGTTGTGAAGCACAGTCCGGATGACGAGGTTTTCGACAAGGTGGTCGATGACATTATCGACTACCTGTATGTGAAGGAAGTAGCGTTAGAAGACCTCGACGGGTATACAGGCGTCCTCGAAGTCACCACCAGAATTTTCTCCGCGTCGCGGGGACTTTCGGTCAACTGCTTTACAGCCACGCCGAGCAATTCGGTCCCTATCTCCACGGCGTGCTCCCATGGCAGTATTCCGGACGATGCGGAACTCGTCAGATCATTCTGTCGGCAGGTACTGTTTGCAAAAATGGTTCAAGTAAGGATTACGAACTAAAGCACGGTCGGTAATATATTACAAGACTGGACGGGGATCTGATGATTTCATTGCTAATCGGGACGGGAGGCAGATGGTGTTCGTGAATGATGGTCGGAGTCGAACATGGGGGGGCGATCTGGAACCCGGAATATTCAGATCGGTGCTCGCTGATCTGGCGTGCAGAAAGATTCCGGATTTTATCCCCGAGAGCGAAATGAGACCTGCCATGGTCATCTTTGAGAAAGGGGGATTTTCAACAGCACGCGTCCATTTTGGGCGACTGTCGCCTGCCGCGAAACTTGAGCTGATTTTTGCTACCCATGCGGTGAATGTAATCCGCATGGATCCGGACACGGACCAGACCCGAATGGTGGTGCCGGCCTGCGCGGACAACCTCGTCTCAATGTTCTGCGCCATCTGGTTGACGTTCATCCGGGCACGGGCTCGCGCGCAGGAATGGAGTCTGCACGACATCACGGCGCTGTATCTCGATGTAACGGCGACGCCAGCTTTTGCTGCTCCGGTCCGGGTGTTTGGACGTCTCGTTCTCGGTCAGGAGAATCTTCAGTTGCCTGACGGGGTCAATGTGAGACTTCGTGGCGCGGCTTTATCGTGATGTGCGAGGCGCTCTCATGCACCCAGATTCGGTGGTACTTGAATTTCATGACGGAATCACGCAACTCGATGCGTGCCTCATCAACTGTGACATGGGTGAGCCATGGCTCGATGAGTATCTCGGCACGATGGTCGATGCACTGAGGAACAGTCGGGAGGCCGTGGCGGACATCATTGCCTGGGCTGATACAGAGTGCGCTACCCATTACCAGTATGGAGAGATTTTATCGAAAACACTTGAAAACGTTGCAAGGGCGCTTTACCGCAAGCTGGACGACCTGATGCTCTACCCCGCGGACGGCATACTGCGCTATGCGTTTTCGGGCCGTCTTGGCAACGGGGCGATTGTCCTGACGTGGTGCGAGGGGTAAGGCGGGAAAATTTACAAACCTGCTGTTCAAGCGTGGACTTATCTTGAACCAGAACAATTCATCGAACAATCATCTTTCTTCTGGCCAGCCTGAAGCAGGCATCGCGCCGGAGAGTGCGCAGCGGGAAAAGGAAAGCTTGCACGGACCACAAAGTGTCGTCATTGACCTGGGCCAGGCTATCAGGGACTTCGAGAACAACGTTAAGTATGCGCGTGTGGAGATCGATCCGGGAGATGTGCTGGGGGATATCACGAGAGAGATCCTTTCGAAGGACTACGACAGGGACGCGGTCTTTGATTTCATTTCGGACGTGCGCTTCAATCTCGAAGAAAAGCTCAGGCCGAACCAGATGGCCTGCATCGCTGACGCAATCGAGAAGCTTGGCATGGCACTCGTCGAACAGAGGTGGCCTCGTTCGTTCGGACGGGATCCGCGATTTTTAAAGTGGAATCGCTGAGGCAATCAAGCTGCCGATTTTATCGCTGGCAGCGTGGCG
>NZ_JBNDKT010000045.1:0-55717 GCF_050435685.1 Paraburkholderia sp. GAS448 | reverse complement strand
CGAATCTCCGTCAGGCTCGTCGCCTGCTTCTTCTTCTTTTTCTTCGTCGTCTTCTTCGTCCTCGTCGTCCTCATCGCGCCCTGCAGTTCAGATGCCCGCAATCGTGGCATGCCGCCAGCACCCGATTCAAGCCTCGGGAATAAAGCGGAGGCGGGCGTGGTTAGCTCAGTGTACGCAGCACGATCGACAGCCGCAGCATTCTGCTATCAACCACCGGTCGGCGTGAGCGGCGGCAGAAATGGAAGGAGGCGGACATGAACATCGCCGAGCAGTCCCTGCGGTTCCTGGTAGAGAAATGGCTTGCGCCAATTCCGACGACGCGGCTCCGCGTGGTTCAATTCGGCCGTACCGGTTACGAGAGGAGACGCTATGTGCGCGTCGAGGCCTTGGCCGCGAGCGGTTCGCATGCGATTTTCTTCTTTCGCCACGCTGACGGCTGCTGGTGCGTCTTTCCGCCCTCGATTGCACGGCCGGCATTGACGGGCCAGCTTGCAGCGTAGGGGAGCGCCATACGGATCGAAGGCGCCGACCGCGGTTACGCTGGCGGTTCCCAGTGGGTGACCTGATCCGGCCGGGTGATCACAGCACGACAATCGAAGGGGTATCTGTTCGTTTTCTCGCAAAGGCATCAAACGAAATCCCCGCATTCATGGAGCGCGGTCGCAGCGCTGAAGAAGGTCCAACTGCGTGCGCAGGTCAATGTGCATGACTCGGCGACGACCGCTTCCCGGGCCGTGCGGATGAGGGCGGTGGGTTGGCCGGCGCCAGGGCGGCGTTATTCGCATCCATTTTTTTCGGGTTCGAAGCTGGAATAAACTGCGAGCGACTTCGGTAAAGGCCAGGAGAGCATGCCAGCGATCAAGCAGGCGGTCCGTCTGCAAATTCGCGGTGCATGAGAGATATGCGCCGACCCGGCGCGAGCCTGAAGACTGGAGCGACGCGATGCCCGAGAGCAAGTCCATCTGCCAGCAGACCCCAGCCGCCCGGAGCGGCACATCGACGACCCCTACTTCAAGACCCCTGCTGTGCGGTAGGACGTCGTGTTCTATTGCTTGAACGAATCCAGGCCGAACGCACGTCCGCCGCCGTTGCATACCGGTGACAGGCTTCTGCAAAGCGAAGTGCCAGAACATATTGCATATCAGTATCGATCGCGGCCTGCCAAGGTCAAGCCAATCTTCATCAATGTAGTCAGGCGCGTTCCGCCAGGCCGATCACCAGAGTTTTGACGGGAACCCCGTTGGATTCACCGCAACATTTAAATCGTTCGAAACCCACGTTGTTCGTCGCTGTCGATGTGCTCTCTGCCCAGTACCCGAGGTCGATGATGAGATCGCTGCTGAGTCACCATGAGATCGCCATTCTGTTTTTGCTGCTCGATGCTCCAAACCAGGTCGCGCCTGGTGATCCAGATGCGATCGCTCTTCAAGAAGCGAGCCTCGTCGAAATCGTACCTACGGCTCTCGACGATGGCAGATTTCGGCTGACTCCTGCCGGTGCTGAACTACTCCGTCGTCTTGGCATGGCAGCGGGTTGAAGTACACATTGGCTTGTACCGCAATCGGCGAATGCGCACGCGGAAGTCAGTATGGGTCAAGAACAGCAACTCGTAAGGTGGGTGTCGTGGAATGGTCGAAACCCCGATATACGTTTGCTATCGCGAGCATCTAATCACTTGATTTGCGTAGGCATGACCGATAGCCTATCGTTGATCAAGAGAGCGTTACATGGGATTCCGGCATGAGCCCACCGACCGCCCATATCGTCAACGCCAGCCTAGTGACGCGGACCATCGTCGTCGAATGTACGCAACGACGTCGGTCATCGAACAAAGACCATGCGCGTCAGGTGGAGGCACTAGTACACCTAAAAGAGCCTACCATGCGATTTCCAGACGGCCGCGCTGGCGCGGGATCGGCGATGCACCGTAGGAGCCAGACGCCGTAGAAAAGCAGGTAGTGGGTACATCCCTCAAGGAGACAACACATGTCAACCGAAGCAAAATGCCCGTTCAACCATGCTGCCGGCGGCGGTACGACGAACCGTGACTGGTGGCCGCAGCAGCTGCGGCTCGATCTGCTCAGCCAGCACTCCGGCAAGTCCAACCCGTTGGACAGCAGCTTCAACTACGCCGAGGCGTTCAAGAGCCTGGACCTGGCGGCGGTGAAGCAGGATCTCGCGGCGCTGATGACCGAATCGCAGGACTGGTGGCCGGCGGACTTCGGCCACTACGGGCCGCTCTTCATCCGCATGGCCTGGCACAGTGCCGGGACCTACCGCATCGGCGATGGCCGCGGTGGCGCCGGGCGCGGCCAGCAGCGTTTCGCGCCGCTCAACAGCTGGCCGGACAACGTCAGCCTCGACAAGGCGCGCCGCCTGCTGTGGCCGATCAAGCAGAAGTACGGCCAGAAGATTTCCTGGGCCGACCTGTTGATCCTGACCGGCAACGTCGCGCTCGAGACCATGGGTTTCAAGACCTTCGGCTTTGGCGGCGGTCGTGAGGACACGTGGGAACCGGACCATGACGTCTACTGGGGCAACGAAAAGACGTGGCTCGGCGGTGACGTCCGTTATGGCAAGGCAGCCGCAGGTAATAAGGACGACGGCGGCGCGATCGTCGCCGACGAGGAAAAGCACGGCGAAGAGGTCAGCCGCGACGACAACGGACGAAATCTGGAGAACCCGCTCGGCGCGGTGCAGATGGGCCTGATCTATGTGAACCCGGAAGGCCCGGACGGCAATCCGGACCCGGTCGCCGCAGCACACGACATTCGCGAGACTTTCGGGCGCATGGCGATGAACGACGAAGAGACGGTCGCGCTGATCGCGGGTGGCCACACCTTTGGCAAAACGCACGGCGCCGGTCCTGCCGACAACGTCGGTCCGGAACCCGAGGCCGCCGATCTGGAGAACCAGGGCCTCGGTTGGAAGAACAGCTTCGGCACCGGCAAGGGTGGTGACACGATCACGAGCGGTCTCGAAGTCACGTGGACCACTACGCCGACCAGGTGGGGCAACGGCTTTCTCGAAAACCTCTTCAAGTACGAATGGGAATTGACAAAGAGCCCTGCTGGCGCCAATCAGTGGGTCGCCAAGGGTGCCGACACGACTATCCCCCATGCTCACGATCCGTCGAAGAAGCTGCTGCCGACGATGCTCACCACTGACCTGTCGCTGCGCTTCGACCCAGCCTACGAGAAGATTTCGCGGCGCTTCCTGGAGCATCCCGACCAGCTCGCCGACGCCTTCGCCCGTGCCTGGTTCAAGCTGACTCACCGTGACATGGGACCGCGCGCCCGCTACCTGGGACCGGAAGTGCCCGCGGAAGAACTGCTCTGGCAGGACCCGATTCCGGCGGTCGACCATCCGCTGGTCAATGGGCAGGACATCGCCGCGCTCAAGCAGAAGATTCTGGCCTCGGGGCTGTCTGTTTCGGAACTGGTGTCGACGGCCTGGGCATCGGCCTCCACATTCCGCGGTTCGGACAAACGCGGCGGCGCGAACGGCGCGCGCATCCGCCTCGCCCCGCAGAAAGACTGGGCGGTCAACCAGCCCGAGCAACTGGCGAAAGTCCTGACGGCACTTGAGGGCATCCGGAGCGAGTTCAACAGTGCGCAGTCAGGCGGCAAGAAGGTCTCACTGGCCGACCTGATCGTTCTGGCCGGCAGCGCCGGCATCGAGCAGGCCGCGAAAAACGCCGGCCATCCGGTGAGCGTGCCCTTTACGCCTGGCCGCATGGACGCCTCGCAAGAACAGACCGATGTCGTATCCGTTGGCGCCCTCGAACCGGTCGCCGATGGCTTCCGCAACTATCTCAAGGCCGGATTGAAGGTACCGGCTGAGGCTTTGCTGATCGACAAGGCGCAATTGCTGACGCTGACCGCACCCGAGATGACCGTGCTCATCGGCGGCTTGCGCGTGCTGGATGTCCATGCCGGACAGGGTTCGCACAGCGTCTTCACAAAGAAGCCCGGAACGCTGACCAACGACTTTTTCCGCAACCTGCTCGACATGAGTACGGAATGGAAGCCGACCTCATCGGCCCGCGATGCGTTCGAAGGGCGTGACCGCAAGACCGGCGAGTTGAAGTGGACCGGCAGCCGCGTCGATCTGGTCTTTGGTTCGCACGCCCAACTCCGGGCTCTGGGCGAAGTCTATGCAAGCGAGGACGGTCAGGAGAAATTCATCCGCGACTTCGTCGCAGCCTGGGTCAAGGTGATGAATCTCGACCGGTTCGATCTCGCCTGATCGGGCGCGTGGTCCCGTCAGGATAATCACCCTGACGGGACCACGCGCCGCCGTGCGAAAGGCGTGCGCCTGTTGTGGGATGACCTGAGGCTAGCGGGGGTCAACGATTGGCGGCGAACGGCTCATCCCGGCTCGAAAGCGCCGCTTGTTGGCCTCTGTTTACCTGGCCGCACGCGCCGCGTCGATGATGGCCGCTGCCACTTCAGTCGGCTTCGACAGCATCGGCATGTGGCCTGCATCCACCTTCACCACGGTCGCGCCGATCTGCTGCGCCATCGCAGCCTGCAGTTCCGGCGGCATGATGCGATCCCTTTCCGTCATTACGAACCACGACGGCTTGCTTTGCCACGCGGCTTGCGTCACCTTGTCGTCAGCACAGCCGGCGAACCACGGACCCTGCGTCGCGGCAACCAGACGCGCCTGCGCAACCGGCAGATCCTGCGCGAAGTCGTGGATGATCGCATCGGTTGACAGCGTCAGATAGCCGGCGGAGTCCTTTTGCAGTGCAGACGCCCATGACGGCGCCGGTTTGCCCTTCAGGATGTCGTTGATCGACTGGTCTTTTCGCGGCGCGAATGCCGCGACGTAGACGAGTGCCTTGACCTTGTCGTCGTTGCCGGCTTGCGTGATCACGGCACCGGCCCACGAATTGCCGACCAGAATCACAGGGCCGTCCTGTTGCTCGATCGCGCGGCGCGTGGCGGCCACGTCGCCATCGAGCGAACTGAGCGGATTCTGCACCGCTACGACGTGCAGGCCTTTTGCCTGCAGCAGCGGAATCACCTTATTCCAGCTTGATGCATCGGCGAATGCGCCGTGCACCAGAACGACGTTCTTGCCTTTGAGATCGTCGGACCGGGCAGCGCTGGCAGGCGTCAGCGCGCTGATTGAGAGCAGGCTGCCGAACATCACCGCGGCGGCCAGGCATTTTTTGAGCAGGATATTCATGATATCGATCCTCGTTAAGAAGTGGGTCAGATGGCGGAGTGACGGATCCGCCGATCCGGCCGGCTGATGCGCGGCACAGCATCGGTCACGACGTCGCCCCAATAGCCGGGTCAGCGCGCCGATCCGAACTCAGTAGCGAGCTCTTTTGCAACGCCATCTATGTTCATTTCAACGAGCATTTGAAGCGGATAGTTCGGGTATCGCTGAAGTACTTTTCCAGCCACCAGGCTCTTTTCGTCCGGCGTAGGGTGCGTGAGGTCGGCGATTCCGCCGCGCACCCAGTCGCGAAACAGATTGAGGTACTCCGTCTGCTGCGCCAGGGCGTCCAGCCCGGCGGCTTCGCCGTGTCCCGCGAATATGCTGGTCGCAGTCGAATAGCGCTCACGTACGATTTCAAGCTGGCTTAGCCACTGCTTTGTCCGACCCTCAGCGAGCCAGGGGTGGACGCGGTGATACAGCAGATCGGAGGCGATCAGCTGATCGCTCTGCGGCAGATGGATAACGGTGATGTCGGCGGACTCTCCCTCGCCGAGATCGTCTACGCGCAACTCAAGGCCGTCCACAAAGATGGGCTGACCAGGTACAACCACAGTATTGGGCAGCACGGTGTCCTGAGGGTAGTCGTCGCCGTATACCGGAGTCCATGCGGTGCGCTTCCCGGCTTGCGTTGCGCGGATGACATCGATCGTTGCCTGGGTTGCGTAGATCGGTAGCCCCGGCCACTCATGCGCAATCTCAGCCATGCCGTTGAAGTGATCGGGATGCGGGTGGGTGATGAAGACCGCGAGAAGCGGCTTGCCGTGAGCCCGGATCGCGGCGCATAACTGCCGCGCGGAAGAAGTCAGGAACTGCGTGTCAACGAGCACGAGGCCGATCCCAGTCTCGATGATGAATGAGTTGACGAAAAATGCAGATTCGGCAGATCTGAACACGTGAACATTGGACATGACCATTCCTTGAGCGGGTTGTAAGAGAACGCCGTCGCATTGTCGATCACTGACCAGCATGTGAGAAGGCGCATAGACCGCATATAATTCATACGGAAACTACATGGGTGGGACCATGACGAAGGATGCATCCCTGTCACAGTTGAGAACGTTTTTGCGGATCGTCGAGCGCGGCAGCCTGTCGGCGGCGGCAAGGGACCTCGGCACGACGCAGCCGACAGTGTCCCGACAGCTGCAGGACCTGGAGGCGGCCTATGGCACCACGCTCGTCATTAGAACCACCCGAACGTTGCGCGTGACCGATTCCGGAAGGATGGTCTACGAGCAGGCGCGGCTCATCGTGCAATCGGACGACATTCTGCGAGAACGACTGACGGGCGATAACGCGCAGGTTGAAGGGCGTATCCGCATTGCCGCTCCGTCAGGATTTGGTGCCTTCGTGATCGCGCCGTTTTGCGGTCGGTTCGTCGAACGGCATCCGAAGGCGATCCTGGAGCTTTGTCTGTCCGACAGCCAGAGCGATCTGGTCAGCGAAGGAATCGACGTTGCCGTCCGCATTGGCCAACTGGCCGATTCGTCCCTGTTCGCAAGACCGCTGGCCGCGCTGGAAGAGGTTCTGGTCAGTCATCCTCGGTGTCTGAATCGACCGGTTGCACGGCCGGCTGACTTGCAGTCGTTGCCGTGGGTTGCATTCGCGGGACTGCTGGACGGCGACGACGTTTGCCTCGAACGTCGAGGCCGCAAACAGAAGGTCAGGGTTGCGCCACGCCTCAGGATCGACCAGATCGTTGGGCACCGCGAGGCGCTACTGGCAGGTGCAGGTGTCGGGTTGATTCATCGTTACGCCGTTGATGCCGACATCCGCGATGGGCGACTCGTCCAGTTGCTCGCCGACTGGCGGCTGCCCGAGTGGCCAGTGCATGCGGTGTTTCCGGTCAAGACACAGACGTATCGCCTGCAGACGTGGTGTGCTGAACTCAAGCAGGAACTGGCAAGGATTCCCGGGGTAAGCTGCCTTCCCGTTGGCAAGGCAACAGCAGTTCCGCCACGCGCTTGACCGCGACGAAACTCCGCCGCCGCGCGTCCTCATTCGTCAGCCTTGCCGAGACCGCTCCATACGACCTTGACAGCCTTGCGGAAGGCACGCAGTTGCGAGGCGTCGTCTTCACTCCAGCGAAGGAAAATAACCAGGCCCTGGCAACTCGACACGATCAATGCGCCTCGCAATTCGCGTTCTTCCATCGATAGGGCTGGATTGATTTCGCCGACGAGCTTTGCAAAGAGCGCCGTGAACCGTTTCTGTACCTCTACGACGACATCGCGCGCGAAGGACTCATGCAGCGCCAATCCCCAACTTTCGAGGATTCCCGCGGGCAATCCAGGTCTGACAAACTCGGCGAAAGCGTCGTCGATGATTGCTTCGAGCCGTGCCTGCGGGGATCGGTTTCTGTTTTCGACAAACCCTCGAAAGCGCTCGAAGTACCGTCTTGCGATTTCCTCGAGCGTGGCGCGCAACAGTGCTTCGCGAGTCGAAAAATAGTGCTGCAATGTGCTCAGACGAATGCCCGCATCGTTGGCCACGCGGTTGATCGTGTACCCGGCGTAACCCGCCGCAATTAGCACGTTAATTGAAACATCGACGATCTCGGGCACCCGGCTCTCCCGATTGCCGCGCCGTCTCACAGATGCTGGGGCTTGCGGATCAAATATCGCTGCGGAAGTGAGGGTCAGCTTTTTCACGTGCACTCCGTCCTGAGGCGCTGACGGTCTCGCTGTTCAGCGCAAAGTTAGCGTCCGGCAGTGGACCTTGGGGTCGCGCTTGCCCTGTGGGACAACAATCAACGTTGCAGTTCTGCACCTCCTGACATCGCGTTTTACGGCTGCGAGGGTGCTATGGCGGCTTCCGGAATTGCGCAACGTAATAGGTTATCGAACCGTACCTAAGTATAGGTTGAATAACCTGTTTTTCCTAGACGCCGGCACCGCAAACATCCGAAGAAACAAGGCTCTAACGGCCGACATCGTTTACCCGGATTACCCAAATTTCCGGGTTGACATATAGGTTATCTAACCTATATTTGTGGGTAGGGCAACCGACAAGACGTGGCGATGTTCCAGCCACGAAGTGGCGGGGCATGATGGTCGCGCGGCAGTCAGAGGAGAGCGAAATGGGTTCCGGCGAGAAGTGCTTGCGAACGCTGGTCGGCAAGTGGTTTGGCTCTTCTGCGGTGGTGACGATACGCGTGATGGAGTTCAGTCGCACACGAACGGATCGAAGGCGCTACGTGCGCATCGGCGCGGTGCGGGCGGACGGAGGGTTGACCATCGTCTTTTTCCGGCACGACGACGGTTCGTGGAACGTGTTCCCGGCAAAGACGAGCACGCCGGCAATGCGCGTCTACCAGCTTGCGGCGTGAGCGATGGGTCGATAGTCGGGCGATCTGGGGAGAACGCTATGAACATCCTGAAAATGGCGGGGGATGCGGGAATGCTGGTCGTACTTGACGGCAGAATCGGTCGCACCGAGTACCGAAGCGTCCATGGAACCTTCGATGCATTTCAGCGTTTTGTTCAGGCATTGGAATCGGCATTGGCTAATGTTGACGGGTCCGATGGGCCTCGGGGCGACCTGTGCGAGGAGTCTTCATCGTGAAGAAATGGCGCCGGAGCATTACTGATAGGGAGACCCTCACCCGGACCCGGAATGTTCATCTGGCCTCTGGCCATGAAATCGGAACGGGTACAGGACATGCTGGTGCCAGATCGTGTTTGCTCACACTGGGGAACCAGCTCGATCAAGCGGAGAGACCGATGAAGGTTTCTGTAATCTATGCCTGGGTAACGGTGCTTACTGCGGCCGCCACCGGTCTGCTGCCGATCTCGTCCTACGGCTATGCGCTCGATCCGCAACTCGACTGTAGATCGAACGCACATGCGTTTATCGCCCCGCTGCTAAAGGATCGGTATATCGATCCGAAACCGATGCGCGTCGAAGCGAACTCAGTCAATGCTTTTCGACTGGCGCACGGCAGCAACTTGACGGCATTTGGATTTCGCGTATACGCCGTCCTCGGGTATGAACACGGAGATGCACTGTTCAAACGCGGAGATGGTCAGCCTATTGCGGACCCAGCCTATGGTGCGGTAGTAATCGGCGCCGCCGAGTCAGTAGAAGCGCACGCGCGCCAGGCCGGCAGCCGCGCTGTCATTCATCAAGTAGTGCCCCTCTTGCTAACGGCCATTTTCTGCAGCGGACCGTGATGCACTCAGCGGTGCTGTCATGTATGCAATGCGATCGACAAATGGGGCTCTTTTGAATTTCAGGTCGCACATGAACGTCCAGTCTCCCTGTCCATCGAGCAGGCAACCATCGGTGACCCGATGGCTGCCGCGCCCGCCAAACGCTTACCGGTCGATGCCAAGCTCCGGCAGAGACCGCGTGCCTTCAACCGCTACCGAATGCAGCAGATCCGGATCGAGGTCCAGTACGCGAAGGATCGTCGGTGCGACCTGCGTGGTCAGAACCGGCCTGTCGACGGTTCGACCGTGGCGGATTCCCGCATACGACACGACGAGACCCAGATGGCTGTCGTCAGGTGCATTGCCGCCGTGCTCCTCGTCCTTCGCCGTGCTGGACGTGTAGATCACGCCAGGGTTCGGCTGCACGATGATGTTCGGGGTACGGCCACGGGCCGGATCGCCAAAGCGGTCTGCGAGGGTATCTCCGTGCAGGATATACGCCTGCGGACCGTCCGCGCAGATACCGGGCGCATTGCAGCCGAGGTTTGCCTTGAGCGTCGCAACCGCTGCGTCTGTCTGGCTCGGGTCACGCAACCAGATGAGCCCGACGTCGTCGGTTTGCACCATGCCCGTGTCAACCAGACCCGTGCCGTCGTTCAGATTGCCCGACGTCGTGCTGTTCTGGCCAAACTTGCCGTTCGGATCCAGGTAGTTGTTGGCTTCGAGCAGTTTCGTCAGCGTATCGCCGTTCTTGACGAGCTTTGTGTGATCGGTCGGCGACTGGCCGTGCTTGGCCGTCACGATGATGACCGTCGTGGAGTACAGGTTGCGCTGCTTCAATTCCGCGACGATGCGGCCCAGTGCATTGTCGGCGTAGCTAATCGCGCCTGCAACCTGTGGGCCAGGCGTGAAACTCGCGTCGAGATAGCCCCCTCCCGTTGCCACCGTCGCCTTCTGGGCCACGCTCAAGGTCTGGAAGTTGAAGCCGAACACCGTCGGCACGGGCGCGCCAGTCGTGCCAGTCGAGTCCTTGCCGTCGATCTGGTTGATGATCGCCTGCACGTGATAGTTATCGAACTTCTCGGTGTGCGTATAGGTGTCGAGGTAGTACGTGTTCGTAGCCGGGTCGATCGAGTTGATCTCGGTCCGCGCCAGATCGTCAACGCCGTGACCAGACGGCCCGTTCACCCAGTCATAACCCCAGGCGTGCTTGTCCGCCCAGGCGGTACGCGCACCGTGGATATGGTCCTTGATGACCTCGAAGACCGTATTGGTCTTTATGTAGTTGTGCGGATAAACCGGTGTGCAGACGCCATTGATCAGCGCATGCGGAATGGCCTGCGGATTGAAGGCGCCGCCGCCGTCGAGGTGAATCAGCGGGCCACCGTTCTCTCCATCGATCCCGGTCGTCTCATCGAACACGACGTTCCAGCCCTGCTTGCCGGAGCAGGTCGGATCCGTCGGAGCATAGAGGGTGCGGTCGTACGACACGTCATAGAACAGCCCCACGCTCTTCGGGGAGCCTCCGGTCACCAGTGCAGCAAGGCCCGGGAACGAATCCGACAGGCCAGGCGTGTGCGCATTCGTGTAGGTCACGCCTGATTTAGCCAGTACCGCCAGATTGGGGCAAGTATTCGCGCCGATGCAACGCGCGACATCCTGTTCATGCAAACCGTCGATGCTGATCAGGAGCACGCGCTTTGCGTCCTGCATCTCATGAGCTTGCGCGGTCGAGTGCGCGCCAGCCAGCGCCATTACAGCGGCACCGACTGCTACGCTTAACCGGGACCACTTGCCTGTCTTCTCCATTTTTCACCTCGTTGTGCTGCGTTGGGATGGGCTTGCGCTGAGTCAACGAATATGGATCCAGATTGCGAAACCGTGATGACGCCTGGCTTTCATTTAGACATCGGCCGCGCGCTAGCGAAGCCAGCGCGCGAAGGTTTTGTCGCGACAAGGACGGTTAGACGAAGCCGGAGGCGCAGCGCACTGAGTGATGACCCAGGCGCAAGATTTCATCGTGGCGCGGGGAGCCATCCCCACAAAGCAGCGAGGCCGGACCAGCATCGGGAATCGGGGTTCAGCGCACGTAGATCGTGGGGGTGCCCCCATCGGCGGGCAGGAACACTTCGGAACGCGCGCCGTTGCGATCGATCACGATGGAGCGTGGGCGCACGTCGGCGAGCGTCGCGCCCTGCGTGAGCGGCGCGCCGAGCGACACCGTCCTGGGCGAATCGCCGCTGATGCTCACGATTGCCGCGGCGCCCCGTTGCAGTGCGAGGATGCCGAACACGTGCACGTCCTGATTCGCGTTGTGCGTGATCTGGCCACCGAATAGAGTCGCGGCCCCGTCGGCCGAATCGGGTGCGCGCACGGTGGCGACGGGCAAGGGCGCGGAGTGCGCGGTCAGCGTGACGATCAAACAGGTCAGCGTCGCGCACAACATGGCGAAGAGCGCGAGTGACAGAAGGCGGATTTGCAGGGTGTTCATGCTGTCCAACGTACAAACGATTGCAAAATTGCAGATGTTCAATGTCCGGGTTGGTTCACCTGCGTGGGCGAGCGTGACAAGACGACGGTACCACGGCGGGTGCATCCCTGAACGAGGCCACGGCGTGCGGCTTCCTTGAACGCCGCGTTGATTGTGTTCACGTGGAAGCCTAGATCGTTGGCCAGCGCGCGCTGCGAGGGGAGCCTGTCGCCCGGCGAGAAGACACCCGAGCGGATCGCTTCCTCTATCTGTGCTGCGATCGAGAGGTAGACCCGGCCGCGAATTCTGGCGAAGTCCACACGCCATTCGGCGGTCGTCGCGCGCGATATCGACGACTGACGCGTCGCCGCCGTTTGCAGAGTATTCATTGTTACCTCATTGGAAGCCCACAGTCGAAAAGGCCGAAGGATTTAACCGGAAGAGCGTCAGATTTGTCGGGTGTAGCGCGAGACGAGCTGAATTCGCATCCGCTACTCGTGTGTCGAAGGAAAGGCTCTTTACGGGCGCGACGGGACCAGTTTCTGTCTCATCCGCGCCAACGATTGAACCTTTGAGGAGACGTCCATGACCTGTTTGAGGTTGCGGTCAACACCGTTGTGAAAGAACGCGCCTCGCGCCATAGCGTTGCGCAGGATTGCCGCGTCAAAACGGAGTGAATTGGATCACTGGCATGTTACCGCTTTACGGCATATGGCTTACCAATGTCATACATTCCGCCGCCCCATCCGCTAAACGTTGTTGCTCCGTAGAGGAGATAGTTGCACGCGCATCCGTTGCGGGGTCCAATGAGTAACATGAGGAGACCTGTTTTTCGGATCGCGGAAGCGATTCGCCCAGACGAAGAGCCGGGATCGGATGTTGCCTGAGTTCAAGGTGATATGCCGGATCTTAATATTCCTTTAAGTAGCGACTAGTACCTTACGGCTCCTCAAAGCACGCGGTACGAGCAGCACCAGATCATGAGCACCAGAATTAATTTGCGCGGGGTAGCAATCACCGGCGTCGCGCCTGCTCTCGTTGGTGGTTACGCGGCGGGTCGCCGCGGCGCCGACGCATCGCAAACGGCATCTCACGACACCACGTCGACGGCTCCTGTTCCTGCAGAAGCCAGTAAGTGGCGTGCGTGCCGGTACGCGAGACTTCCTGGCCACCCATGGACCTCGGGTCGTGCATATCAGCGCGAAGCACACCGGCAACCCGGATGGCGACAGCGGGGACAATCGCGCAGGCGAGAGCCTCGGCTCCGGCTTCATCCTCACCGAGGACGGTGTCGAGCTGACTGACAATCAGATCGTCGACGGAACCGATATCGTCACCGTGAAACTGACCGGCAGGCGCGACTTCCACGCGCGGATCATCGGCACAGACAAAACGTTCGATGTACCCGTGCTTTAGATCGACGCCAGCAATCTGCGGACCGTGAAGATCGGCATTGTCAGCGTCAAATCGCGCACGCCGTCCACGCGGTTACACATTGCTCATTGAGACCGACGTCCCCGTCAATCCCGACAACCCGGGCGGACCGCTCTTCAACCTGAAACGCGAAGTGATCGGCATCAATTCGATGACCTGCTCGCGCACCGGTGGGTTTCAGGGGCTGTCGTTCGCGATTCCAGGTGACGAAGCGATCCGGGTCAAAGACCAGATCGTCAAAACGGACGCGCGCATAACGGGCAGAAGGCGGGGATGGCCTTATTACCCGCTTCTTTCGCCCCGATCTGAAAGATGAAACTCTGCACAAATTTTACCGGGAAGGGGATAGACGATGGACCAAAAAACGCGTGAAGCCATCTTTAAAATGAAAGATCGCGGCATGCGGCTGCGCGCTCAGGTTGACGAGGATGCATCGCACTTCGTGACGGTCGAGCGCGCCGAGTTGCGAGGCTTGCTGATTGATCATGCGTTTGTTTGCGGCTTTGCGCTTGGCATGCCGCCGATCGCAGAAGAACCGAGGGAACAGGCGTGAACGCTTCGAAGCCTTGGGAAGACGAACCGGACGAATTCACGCTGACCGCGTCCGGGTTGTTCGCGCGCGCGATCGCGTGCGAAAAATTCAACAGATCATTGAGGCGCTACGGGAGCCGCAGCCGGGCGGATTTTCAGTCCTTCAGCACCTCACTCACATGATGCTGGTGAAGGCGCTTCGATTGTTTCTCGAATGCGTCGATGACGGGGTTATCTCGCGCCGTAGAAATGACGGTACTGCCACGCTGCCTGCTTCTTCAACTCATCGCCTGGCCATGGCCCGGTGCCAAACCTGCTTATCGAAAGAGGGCTCAGGTCAATTGGAGGCGCGCCGTCGATGATCCACGCGGCAAGCGCTTCGCCCAGTGCCGGGGCAATGGACAGGCCCGCGACGTTGCAGCCGCTCGCAAAGTAGAAGCCACGAATTGCCGACGCTGGCCCGACAATGTGCTGCCCGTCGGCAGTCATCGTTGGCAGCCCACCGCGATGCTCACGCACCGCTGCCTTGAGAAGGACGGGGAGCTGAGCCTCGACGTCTCGACCGTAGCGCCAGAGCAACCCGGCATCAAGCGACAGATCCTTGATGTCGAAGTTGGTGTCGAAGTCATTCATGTCGAAGAACGACGGGTTGTCCTCGTAGACCCCCCACAGAAAACCACCATCACAGGGCCGCATATAGACGGCAGCGTCCATGATCCGGATCATCGGCAAGTCTGCCCGGGCGTCGGGCACCGGCTCGGTGACGAACAATTGCTGCGCTGTCGTGACAAGAGGAACACGAATTCCGCTGGCTTCGGCCACCTGTCGTGTCCAGGCGCCGGCGGCATCGACGACAACCGGGGCATGCTTGCGACCGCGCGTGGTGTCGACACCCGTGACCTCGCCATCTTCGATCAGGACGCGCGTGACCGGAGTCTTCGGCAGTACCTCTACACCGTGCGCCTGCGCCGCAAGAGCGAAGCCGACGGCTAGCTGGGCGGGATTGAAATACATGTCATCGCCGATGCGCATGACCGCCGCTACTCCCTTCGTTTCAAGAAACGGGTTGAGCCGGTGGGCCGCGTCCAGGGAAAGCTCCTCCACGTCCAGGCCGTGGCGCCGGCCGCGCAGGATGTCTTCCTGAATGACCTCGGCGTCTTCCGGGCGGCGCGCAACCTTGAGGCTACCCGACTGCACCCAATCCAGAGGCTGGCCGGTGTCCGCAGAGAATCGCCTGATCTTGCCTGCCGCCAACGTGATCAAGTCGATCATCAAGTCATTCTTGCGCAAGCAACTGACCATGCCAGCCGCTCGCGGAGAAGTCTGTGAGCCGATTTCGTGCCGCTCGAGAAGCGCGATGCGGTGGGTGCCCCGTTTAGCCAGGTACCAGGCGGTAGCCGCTCCAAGTCCACCGGAGCCGATCACGATCACATCCGCAGATTTGGCCATCGCTGCTTCTCCTGTTGGGCACGCCAGTCGACCTGTCGGTTGGGGGGCGTTACAACCATGATATGCCTCAGGAGCGGACTGGGAACGGCACCCAACTCACGAATGACGGTTGGACATTGCGGATTCATCCCGTGTTGCATCCACCGGTTGAATCCGCACCGATGACCTGCCGTTGAGGCACGCATGAAGGACGTCAGTATCCGCGGTCTGAGCACCTGCGCGTCTTCTACGCTACTTCATCGCGAATACTGTAACGTGACAGCACCGCGCCTATTGCCCGGTCCTTCTCGTAACACCCATTGAGAAGACTACGCCTTTCACACCGTTCGCGATCAGTTCGAACAGCGCGCTGGTTTCGGCCGCGTCCCTTCTGGCATACGATAGACAGCAGAGGGAGAACTGGTCGAAGCGGTCAAGCCTGGCGAGCGCGCATGGCACTTGCCGGCTCTGTCGGGCGGCCTTGGAGCCTCTGCACGATTTCGCTGGGGGGCGCGAAAAGAAGCCTTCGCTCATCCGAATTCAACAATTGACGGAGCTTAAGATGCCGAAGATCCGCGAGTCCTTGATCCATGAATTGCACCCAACGCAGCTCACGGTGGGGATGATTGAAGTCCTGGACAAAAAGAAACACCTGGTCTCGCTAACGCAAAAAGAGCAACAGGCGTTTATGCAAGCCCATCCTATACCTGCGGTGGTTGGGCCGGCCGGGAAACTCTACATAACCGATCATCACCACCTCGGGCGAGCCGCGCTGGAGGCCGGCGTCGCTAGTGGGTTCTTCCTGGTGGAGGCCGATCTGTCTAATTACGGCCTGGAAGATTTCTGGAAGGAGATGGACAGGAACCTGTGGGTTCACCCCCTCGACGAGCACGGGGTGCGTCACTATTACCCGGCCATCCCGTATCACCTGGAAAAGTTGGTCGACGACCCCTATCGTTCCCTGGCCGGATATGTACGTGATGCCGGCGGTTACCTTAAAACGCCTACCGCTTTCGCCGAATTTGTGTGGGCTGATTTCTTCCGTCGCTCCATAGCCGTTGAGGATCTGAAAGCCGACTTCCACGCGGCAGTCCAGAGCGCCGTCGCCCTCGCAACCGGCGAACTGGCCAAGGGTCTGCCAGGTTTCAAGGCGGCGCCGTCAAGTTGAAGTGTTAGCGACGTAGGAGCGGAGAGCACGCACATTTGCCCAGCAGGCAGACGAATTCTGGGTGGGCGCGGTGAAACGACGCCACATGGAAAAACGTACGACTACCTTTCATCGCCCGACTTACCGGAGTGCTGCGCCATGAGCCGGAACCTCGGGATCAGGACTCCACGTCCTCGAGACTGAAGATTTCCGTTTTGTCGTTATATGAGAAGATCTCGCCGTAACGGCCCCAGTTGATGACGGCGTCGAGCGTCTGTTGCGCCGCGTTGTCCGACAGAAAATCTTCCAGTTCCTGCTCGAAACGCACGCGCGGCGCGCGATGACCGGGGCGCTCGTTCAACACCTTCCTGATCCGCGCGGCGAGCGGCACGTGCCGCAGCAGATGCTCGGCAAACATCATCTTGCGTTCCTGCGTGTCGAATTCCGCGAAGGTGCGTGCCTGTAGCGTCAGGAAGATGTCGCCTTCACGTACGTCCGCAAAGCCGAGATACTGCAGCACTTCGGCGATGGGGAACAGATCGTCCACCTCGAGCTGCAGCGAACGGGCGATTTCCGGCATGTCAGCGCGGCCGTGATACGGCGCAGCGGCCAGCGTTTCGATCAGACCGGCCAGCAGGTTGGTCGACACGGGCGGTAACCGGCTGCCCAGTTCAAGCCCCAGCCTCGTCGCTTCGTCGGTCTGGCGGGCGGTCATCTTCGCATAGATGTCGTCGACCAGGGCGCGGAACGCCGGGTCCAGCCGGTTACGGGGATGCTTGAACGGCACCTTGATTTCGGCAATCACGCGCCCCGGATTCGACGACAGCACGAGAATCCGGTCGCACATGAACACCGCTTCCTCGATGTTGTGCGTGACGATCAGCACCGACTTGATCGGCATGCGGCCCTGGGTCCACAGGTCGAGCAGGTCGGTACGCAGGTTTTCGGCGGTCAGCACGTCGAGCGCGGAGAACGGCTCGTCCATCAGCAGCAGCGTCGGATCGACCACCAGCGCACGCGCGAAGCCCACGCGCTGGCGCATGCCACCCGACAGTTCGCGCGGATAGGCGTTTTCGAAGCCGTCGAGACCGATCAGGTCGATCGCCGCCAGCGCGCGTTTGCGGCGCTCGCTCGCACCTACACCCAGCGCCTCGAGGCCCGCTTCCACGTTCTGCAGCACCGTCAGCCACGGGAACAGCGCGAAGGTCTGAAAGACCATCGCGACGCCTTCAGCGGGGCCGTTGAGCGGTTTGCCCATATAGGTGACTTCGCCGCCCGTCGGCTCGATCAGCCCGGCGATGATGCGCAGGAGCGTCGACTTGCCCGACCCTGAACGGCCCAGCATACCGACGATCTCGCCCTCGCACAGTGTGAGGTTCACATCGTCGAGGACGAGCAGTTCGCCCTGTGTCTTGCTGAAGCCACGGCTCACGTCCTCGACGTGCAGAATTTCGTCACCGGGGCGCGGCGGCATCGACAGCGTCTGGATCGGCACGGCGGTTAGGGCGGCGTCAGGATTTTGCATCGCGTGTCACTCTTGATTGAGCCGGAGCTTCGCTTCGGCATAGGCGTACATCGGGCGCCACAACAGGCGGTTGAACAGGGTCACGAACAGCGACATCACAGCGACGCCTGCATTCGACGCACCGCCCGACGCGGTGATCGCGCCGGTGATGCAGGCGGGCCGGGCAGCGTCAACTCACCAGGTTTTACGCCAGGTAGATCGATAACCTGTACCTGGTTGGGCTACGGCAGCCTGCGCCTGAAAATCATTCATGTTTGCCTCCTGAATACTTGCCCAACGCTCAGCATGTTCGTCATGGATGACGAACAGATGACGCGCGTCATCGGGATGCGGTCGCATGTTGCGCGGTCATCCGATCGGGATCGGTGATGGAAGATCAATCCATTGCGATGACCCTTCACCGCTTACTTCCGCCGATCGCGTTGCCGGCGCAAATGTTCTTTCCACGCGGCAGTGCGATCGCGGATGAAATTGCTCACTTCGGCGGTCGATGACAGATCGGGCGAAGCCTCTTCATAATGCCCCTTCTCATTCCTGATGGGCAGCGCTGCAACGCGAGCTGCGTGGATCTTGTCGAGCCTGGACGGCGTCGAGGAGTTCGGGTGATGCGCTGACGATACCGGAACCGCGACGCCCTCCAGTGGGTCATCTTTGCGCGCTACCTTGAGCGTCAACACGTCGGCAAGCGAAGCCGCGTTTTTGTCGCGATCGGTCAGCGGATCAGTTTTCCACCGTTGGTGTATCGTCTGGAGCACCGAGGTGTGATCTACCCGACCCGGGGGGTGAAAGACCGTTCCTTCCTTGATCCATGGCGAAACGAGTACCGCCGGCACTCGCACCCCGAAGCGGCTAAAGTCAAACCCGTACTCCCCGATCGTCCCATCGTTGGGCGGTGCCGCGTCGGTCGGCGGCGGCACGTGGTCGTAGTTTCCGCCGTGCTCGTCGTACGTAATGATGAATAGGGTCGACGAACATTTCGCACCGTTGCGCAGCGCGTAGTAGGCCTCGTGGATGAGTTGCTCGCCGGCCACGACGTCGTAGTTCGGGTGCTGACTGTTCCCGGCTGCGTCCCAACTCGGTTCCAGGAACGTGAAGGGCGGTAGCTCCCCAGCGGCAGCTCGCTCCTTGAAGTCCCGAAAATGGCCGAAATGGCTTTCGTCGGCGTGTTGCGTGTCTGGAAAATCGTGGCGAGTAAGAGGATCACGGTTATATCCATAGATCGCCCAATCAAGCCCCTTATCCGAGAGCCGCCCAAAAATGCTGGGGCAGGTGAAGATCTTGACGTGATCGTCCAGATGACCCTGCGATGTAGCGGCGAGCGCAAACGCGCGATTCGGCATCGTCATCGTCGGAACCGACGCGAACCACGCGTCGGAAACCGCATAGCCCCGGGCAAGCGCTGACAGAACTGGAAGCAACTCGGGGGTGTACATGCCCATAATCTGCGGCGCTGCCGTGCCGGGCAAAGTGTCCCGGTAGTGCTTCGCGAGATCTGTAGCGATTGCCGATTTGAAGTTGAGAACGAAGCCCTTGTTGTCCGGAACTGCGTTCGGAGCCGGGTCGTCGGTCGAGTAGAGCTGGTAATTCGTGTTCTGGAATCCCTCGCCGGGATCGGCGCCCGGCATCAGATAGACGTGCTGGTCGCTCTTCTGAATCTTGTACACAGAAACTTCCCGGCCGAGTTCATCGGGATTCGATTCCTTCCCCGTCAGTCCGTCAAATGGGTCATCCGACAGCGAGCGGTTATTGCTGTCGCTGTAGAGAAAACCGAGCATCTGGTCGAATGATCTGTTCTCCAGCATGAGCACGACGATGTGATCAATCTTTCCGAGTTGATTCGCCATAACCTGCCTCCCAGGGGGAACCTCGTTTTCCGCGCAGACTGCGCCTGGACGAAGAAGTATGCACGCGAAGGTCCGGCCAGCAAAAGGCCACTCGATGTGTTCCTTCCTATGCCCCGACCGTGGCCACCCCCGACTCATCCGCTCGCGCCACTGCAAACACCTCTCGCGACACAATTCGCACGGTTCGTCGCATGCCCCTCGAAAACAATTCGGCCCCCGCACAGACTGCAGCCATCGAGTCCGCTCATCCTGCCAGGGGGCCAGCATGTCTACCGCTATCGCCGTGCATATAGCCGCTGCAACCCTTTCTGTCATACTGGGAGCGGCCGTGCTTCTGACCGAAAAGGGAACCCCGCGCCACAAGTGGCTCGGCCGTCTCTGGGCGGCGGCGATGTTCGCCACTACGCTCAGTTCGTTCGACATCCGGGAACTGAATCCGGGGCATTTTTCCTGGGTGCACGGGCTGTCGTTGCTGACGTTCGTAAGCGTCGGGCGAGCGATCTGGGCTATCCGGCAAGGCAACGTTCGCGGTCACCAGCTTGCCATGCGCGGATCGTTCATCGGGCTCGTCCTGGCCGGTATCGCCGCAGTGGCTACGCCGCACCGCGTGCTGAATATCATCGTGACGGGATGGATCGCATGATTCCTGGCAGCAACGTCAAATTTCCCGATGCGTCCGCCGGACTCCCTGTCCCGGCGAAACAGCTGCTGACCGAGTTTGCCCGCGAGGCCGTGCTCGTCGTCATCGGCAACGCATTGATTGCGGCTGGCCTTACCGCGGTCGGCATCGGCAAAGGCCTCGGAGAAAACCTTGTCTTCAGCGAGGCGATCGGGCTATCGATCATGCTGCTGCTCCACGTCGGCCGCTATAGTCTTCAGCGCAGGAACGCGCTCACTGCGCCCAGGCTCGCCATAGTGATGGTCGTCGCCATCATCGCAGGCGCCGCAATCGGGCGGATCGTCGCGAGCGCGCTGCTTGGCCTCGACATCGGCAAGACGTTCGCCACCAAAGAAATTGCCATGACTGGCTGGATCGCGCTGGTCGCGACGCTGCTGGTGACCTGGTATGGCTGGTCGCGCGCCCGGATAGCCGGTCTGAGCGAGCAGGTGGCCCGCACTGCGTGGCTGCAGGAAACCGCCGAAAAAACCGCGCTGCGCGCCCGTCTACAGGCGTTGCAGGCACAGATTGAGCCGCACTTTCTCTTCAACACGCTGGCGACCCTCGATAGCTTGATCGTGTCCGATCCGCCACGCGCACGCGAACTGCTCGGGAGCCTCAATCGGTTTTTGCGGGCAACACTGGAAGCGTCGAGAACCGAAAGCGAGACCCTGTCGGTTCAGTTTGCGGTGCTGGACTCGATGCTTGCCGTGCATGCGATGCGCCTGGGCCCGAGGCTCGCGTATTCACTCGATCTTCCGGCCGATTGTACAAAGCTGGCGGTGCCGCCGATGCTGCTGCAACCGCTCGTCGAAAACGCACTGAAGCACGGTATCCAGGCCGCGCTGGCAGGCGGACGGATCGATGTGAGGGCAACGCGCGGCGAACAGCACGTCGAACTCACCGTCACCGACACGGGTCCAGGCTTCGGTGCGACGCCGGGTACGCAGGGCACGGGCATCGGACTCGCAAACGTGCGGGACCGGCTTGCCGCGCTCTATGGCGAGCGCGCTTCGCTGACCCTCATAGAGAACGCGCCGCACGGAATTGTTGCGAGAGTCCTGCTTCCGGCGGACGATGCTCATCGACTGGAGGGGGTTGAGAGCGCATGAAGATCCGACAGCCACGCACTGCGGCACAGCATGACGAGGGCAAGACCCGTTTGCCGGAGGCGTCTCGTGCTCCCACTGCGCTGATCGCCGAGGACGAACCGCCGATTGCTGCCGCGCTTGAGCGGGAGTTGGCGGCGGCGTGGCCTGAGTTGCAGATCGTCGCGGCGGTCGGCAACGGCCACGCTGCCATCGAACGAATCGGCGCATTGCAACCGGACGTTGCGTTCCTCGACATCTCGATGCCGGGCGCGACCGGTCTCGATGTTGCGCGCGCGTGCGCGAATCTCGCGGCGCCGCCGCAGATCGTGTTCGTGACCGCATACGACGAGTACGCGTTGGACGCGTTTGACGCCGCTGCCATCGACTATCTTCTGAAGCCTGTCGATGCCGCGCGGCTCGCGCGCACGGTCGACCGGTTACGCGTACAGCTTGCCCGTGCGCCAACGGATGGGGCGCCCGGCGCGCAGGTGCAGGCGGATCTGCAACGCCTGGTCGGTCAGCTGGAGCAGATCACGCGCGGCGTCCAGCTGGGTAACCGCACGCAGGACACTGGACGCAATGAGCCGCTACGCTATCTGCGCGCATCCAGCGGACGTGACATCAGGATCGTGCCGGTGGAAGAGGTGTTGTACTTCGAGGCTGCCGACAAGTATGTCGTCGTCACGACGCGCACAGGCGAACTGCTGATTCGCACGAGCCTCAAGGAACTGTGCGCGCAACTAGACCCGGCGCGCTTCTGGCAGGTGCACCGAAGCACTGTGGTGAATGTCGACCAGGTGGAAAGCGCATCCGTCAGCGCACTGGGGACAATGTCACTCAAGCTGCGCGGCCACAGTGGCGCGGTTGCGGTTAGCAAACAATACGCGCATCTGTTCCGGCAGATGTGAAGCGGCAAGCATTGACGGTGACGTGTTGAGTGCGTACATGGCGGTTCCGTCTATCGACGCCACGGCTGTTCCAGTTGGCGCTGGGATCTTTAGCAGTCCATTCGAAGCTCGCTGTTCAAATTGCATACGGCAAACCCTGAGGCATGAGAGCGCAATGGGCGAGGCGTGCGCCGCATCATGTTCGTCCGACGAGTCCAGTGGATACGTGTCGCAATGAAGCGATCCTGACGCGCGAGACGAGCCACGCCGCCAGCACGAACCATACCGCAGCGACGGCGAACGCGGCAACGTAGGCGGGGCCGGCACCGGCAAACCCCTTCACCCATGAAAGCATCCACCCAGTCGCGGCAGGACCGAGGATCTGCGGCAGCACCATCGACACGTGCCAGATGCCCATGTCCTTGCCGGCGGACGCGTCGTCTGGCAGAACCTGCAGCGCAAGTGCCCAGTCGACGGCCTGATAGGTGCCATAAGCGGCGCAGAAAACCAGTGCGACCGGGATCACCAGCAAGACGTGCGGCCGCAGCGCCAGCAGGACAAAGCCGATCGCAGTCCCGGCCATGATCCAGCTGGTCAGGCGGACGACGGGAACGACGCCGTGGCGGTCGGCGAGCCGTGCGCCCAGCAGGCTTGCGGGGATCGCCAGCACCACGCCGACGCCAAGCAGCGCATTCAGGAGAGTGGTCGGATGACGAATGCCTATTACGTCCTGCAGGTAGTACAACATGAAGGTGAAGATCGACCAGATTCCCATGTTCCCGAACAGGCGGGTTACCAGCACCCAATAGAAGTTCCGGTGCACGCGCGGATCAAGATAGAACGAGCGGATGAACGCGAAGAGTTCGAACCGCTCGCGGGATCCGGCCGGCGTCGGCTCGCGTGAGCCGCGAATCGTCAGCCAAAGGCAGAGCAACATGATCGCGATGAACGTGGCGACCGCGGGATATACGCGACGCGGAGAATACAGCGCGACGAGCACCACGTTGCCAGTGATGGTGCCGAGCACGGTCATCACGTTGAGCCACGCGCTCGCGCGGCTAGCTTCCTGTTTCGGTACGACATCGGGCACCAGCCCGGCGTAGGGGCCCGCCGCCCAGTTCCACCAGAATTGAAGATGCAGGAACGCGAGCGTGTACAACCACACGCTCCCTGCACCGTTGAACGATGCAAGCCATACCAGTGCGACCGAGGTGC
This sequence comes from Paraburkholderia sp. GAS448, assembly GCF_050435685.1. Taxonomy (NCBI): domain Bacteria; kingdom Pseudomonadati; phylum Pseudomonadota; class Betaproteobacteria; order Burkholderiales; family Burkholderiaceae; genus Paraburkholderia; species Paraburkholderia sp. GAS448. Next base: position 32,104 of record NZ_JBNDKT010000045.1, on the reverse strand, counting down.
CGAACACACCGGCGACGAGAAACGGTCGCCGACGCCCATGTTTTGCAGAGCAGCGATCCGACAGCGCGCCGGCCAGCGGGGCCACGAGCATCGCAATGAATGCGCCAGCCGCGATGACGGAGCCGGCCACGCCTTCCTTTACCGCGGCATCGCGTCCGAGCATTTCGGCAACCTGTGCCGGCACGAGCACCGGAACGACCGTCATCCATTGGGCAAAGAGCGCAAACCACAGCGACGCGATCTGTATGTGACTGAGCGTCGACAGGCGAGGGTCGGGTGGTTCGACCGACACCTCCTGGGCTGGACTGGGTAGGGTCATGTCGGAAGTCCATGAGCATCGCGCCAACAAGACCCTTAAGCGCGGGTCGGGGCGATCGCGGTACGCGGCCGCAGCGTCGCCATGATCAGGTACATGCCGCCGCCGATCACCACGCCGAAGAACCAGCCATATGTATTCCACCAGGCCGGCAGCAGGTTGGTGAAGTTGGGCAGGAAGGTCGAAAACACGCTGCCGACCGCCACCGCGGCCAGCGCGTTGACGTTCCAGCCGCCTTCGTAGCGGTACTCGCCGTGCTCCTGGTAGAGCGCCGCGACGTTGATGTTGCCCTTGGCCACCAGATAGTAGTCCACCAGGATGATCCCCAGCAGGGGGCCCATCGTGGCGCCGATGGCATTGACGAATTGCGCGGCGTTGCCTTCCCACGGCGCAAACGGGTAGAGCACCAGCGCGATGGCTGCGGCGATGAAACCGCCCTTCCTGAAGCTGATCCGTCTGGGGAACGTGTTGGAGATGTCGAACGCCGCCGAGACGAAATTGGCCACCACGTTGATGCCCAGCGTGGCGACTGCGAAGGTCAGCGCCGCGATGAGCGCCAGTAGCCAGCTGTCGAACCTGGCTGAGATCTGCTCGGGGTGCAGCAGCACTTCGCCGTACACCTTGAAGGCGGCGATGGTGGTGACGCCGGCGACCAGCGAGAACGCAATCAGGTTGACCGGCAGGCCCCACAGATTGCCTTTCCTGACGGCGTCGCGGTTCTTCGCGTAGCGCGAGAAGTCGCAAAAGTTCAGGTACAGCGCTGCGAAGTAGGTGATCCAGGTCGCGCCCACTGCCATCAGCGCCCAGAACGAGCCGGGCTCGCCGCTGACGCCGGCGTCCCTGGTCTTCTCGAGCAGCACGTTCATCGGAATGCCATGGTCGAACGAGAAGCCGCCGGCCTTGACGCACAGGCCGATCGCCAGGATCAGCATCGCGACCCACACCGCCGGACCGGCCAGGTCCTGGAATTTGCGCACCGTTTCCATGCCCTTCTGGATGATGAGCAGCTGCAGCGCCCAGACGACGAAGTAGCAGATCACCTCCAGCGCCGGGTGGCCGAGGAAGTGCGTGCCCTTGTGGAACTCCATCAGGCTGGGGCTGCGGATCAACAGCGCGACTATCGCGCTCGAAGCCGCTGCCGTCTGCGCGCCGTACCAGAAGCAGGCCACCACGGCGCGCACCAGCGCCGCCAGGTTGGCGCCCCACACGCCGAAAGAGGCGCGCGCCAGCACCGGGTAAGGCACACCGGTCTTCTCGCCGGCGTAGCCGATCAGATTCATCAGCGCGAAGATCACCAGCGAGCCGAGCCCGATCGCCAGCACAAAGTTGATGAAGCTGCCGCACAGCAGGAACAGGCTGGCGGCGAGGTAGTAGCCCCAGAGGCTGTGCACGTCCGAGGTCCAGACGTTGAAAATGCTAAAGGCACCCCAGTTGCGCACCCTGGCGGGCGCGAGATCTGCGTTGTAGAGACCGGGGGAAGGATTGCGGATTTCCATCTGTCATCTCCTTTGAGTTCGTGTCCGGTGTGACGGCGCGGCAGTGTGGCGGCAACGGGGGTGTCACGCCCGTCAACCTCGAGGATTGGGGACCGCCCAGACAATACAATTCTGGCAGGTTCTTTTCGTCTTTGAGCTACAAGTGCTTGCCAGGTACCCGGTTCCGCAGGATGCTGACAGCCAGACCTGGGAGGACCGCAAATGCATGCCACTGCTCCATTACAAGTGACCAGGCCAGAGGCGGCCGCCCGTCTGCTTGAGCTTATCCAGATGCGGCTCATTTCAGAAGCGATTCACGTTGTGGCGGCACTGGGAATTGCCGATTTGCTCGCCGATGAACCGAGGAGCATCGAACAACTGGCTGAGGCGGCCGGCGCCACCGCGCGGTCTCTTGGGCGCACGATGCGAGCGCTGTCGAGCTTTGGCGTCTTTTCAGAAGAAATGCCGGGTCGCTTCGCGCTGGGACCTCTGGGCGAACTGCTCCGGCGTGACGCAGAGGGGTCTTTGTACTCCGCGGCTCTATTCTTCGGTGGCGAAGCCGGAGCGAGCGTCGTCGAGCTTTTCGAGCACTGCGTCAAGACGGGGGAAAACGTCGGCCAGAAACTCGCTGGCGCCTCCAACTGTTTCGATTGGCTGCTGAGCACCCCCGAGCGGACGAAACTTTTCAATGCCACGATGACCGCCTTCTCGACCCTTCATATGATCGGGGTGCTGGAAGCGTATGACTTTTCTCCAGCTACAGAAATCGTCGACGTGGGTGGAGGACATGGAAGGATCATCGCCGACATTCTGACGCGGAATCCGGGCATGCACGGCATACTGTTCGATCTGCCTCACGCCCTGGCGGGTGGCCAAAGCACAATTGCCCAGGCTGGACTGGAAGACCGCTGCGAGGTCATGTCGGGCGATTTCTTTGCCTCCGTTCCTGCCGGAGGGGATACTTACATTCTTTCCCGTGTAATCCACGATTGGGATGACGAAAAGGCAACCGCAATCCTGAAGACCGTCCGCCGGACCATCGCTGCCAACGGTAAACTGGTCTTGCTGGAAGCGATGTTGCGCCCGGCCGCGAGGACCATCTATCCCGAACTCTCCGACCTGAACATGCTCCTTGTGACAGGAGGTTGCGAGCGCACCGAGGCGCAATATCGTGCGCTCTACCGCGCTGCCGGGTTCGAGCTGATCCAAACGGTCGAAACAGGTTCGCCTACCGGCACGACCGTGATCGAGGGCAAGCCGATCTAAGTCTCTCGCGCGTTTTGAACGAAGTAACGCTTCGACGAAAATAGAGGATGGACGGACAAACAACCGCTCATGGCGTCATGCGAGGGTCGCGATATCCATGATCTACATCCCGCGATTGGGGGAGCTGCCACGTATCAGAACTTCCACGTGAGATTGCCCATCACTCCCTGTTCACTCGCGTTGTTGCCAAACTGCCCGGTGTAGTACACCCCAAGCGACAGATTGCGCAGCACCGCGGCGCCGATCCCTGCCTCGAGCACCACGCCATCGCGCGCAATCGGCAGCCCGGCGACGCTGAACGGCACTCCACCGCTGAACGCCTGGGTGACGGTGGCGCGCGGATTGCCGTACACGTGGCGCCAGCCGAGCGAGCCGCCGGCCGTGAGGTCGAGCTTGACCGAGGCCGCAGCCCCAGATTGCCCCACTGCGCGCCGCCGTACAGCCCGAGATGGTAGTCGTCGCTTGAACCGGAGGAGTTGCGCTCATCAACGTCGAACGACGAGTGGTCGTAACCGGCCATTACGCCGACCCGCCAGGTGTCGAACACACGCGTATCGGCGCCGATGGCTTTATTCACCAGACAAATCGAGACTAGTAGATGGACTATTCCAGGTCAAGGTTCGCTGACAGGATACTTTTTGATCAGTCGCCCCGGAACAACCCGGCAGGCTATGCCTGACGGGGCTTCGAGTCCGAAATGCGGTTGGGGAATAGTAGGGCGTGGCATATTAATGCGGCAAACCCGCAATTCTTGACGAGGTACAGACGGGTCTAAAGACGCCAGGCTCAGCTGTTCCCCGAACCGGTGGGTCAGGCACGTAGGCCGCTGGCGACCATGACGAACCGTATCGGCTCAGCTGCTCGATCGGGAGGTGGGCCCGACCAGCAAGCAGCCGCGATTGCGGATTTCGACAGGCTGGAACGGGTCCTCACCTTCACGTTCGCGACAGCTGTCAGTCAAGGAACTAGCGGGCCGCTCCTGATGTCAGCGCATTAAGGCGCGAGCCGCTTACCTCAAGGGCGCGCGCTGACTGAGTCCGCATTCCGCGTCGAAAGTTAGTCTTGACAGGAGGTTGCATGCAACGCCGTCGATTCATTGCCATGACCAGCGCCATATTCGCATCAGGAGGACTGTCACTGAGCGGTTGCACGACGACGCCAGCGTCGTCGGACGCGACACCCGAGGCCAACACCGGGCGGCGCCAGTCACTCGACGCGGACGCGAACGCGACCCTCGCACGTCTTTTCGCCACAGTCCACGACTCGCGCGAACTTGTCGACAACGCGCGCGGCGTGCTGGTGTTTCCTTCAGTGTTCGCGGCCGGATTCTGGTTCGGCGGACAGTACGGCCAGGGCGTCTTGCGCGTCGGCGGGCAAACGAGTGGCTATTACAGCATGGCCGCGGCGTCGTTTGGCTTGCAGATCGGCGCGCAGTCGAAAGCGATCATCATGCTGTTCATGACGCAGGAAGCACTCGACGAATTTACGCACAGCCTCGGCTGGGCAGCCGGTGTCGACGCAACCGTCGCTGTGCTGAAGGTCGGCGCGAACGGCAACGTCGACACTTCGACGGCAACAGGCCCGGTCCAGGCCTTTGTGCTGACAAACGGCGGTCTGATGGCCGGCGTCTCGCTGGAAGGAACGAAGATCTCACGCCTGATCATCTGATGCGCTGTCACCGCAGTCTGCGATAGCGCCAGCTCGTCCCGGACATTCTCCGGTCCCTGGATTGCACGGTGCGTGTTCAGGGATGAGCGGTCCGTGGAACCGCGGTGACGACAGTCTGTCCGGGGTTCAACAATGGAAGTCGGCTCGCCGTTGCGGATTCAGCCGGTGGATGCAACACGCTGAAGACTGTGCGAGCATTTCAGCCTCTGTCTCGTCAGGACAAGCGTCAGGTTGAGCGGGCCATTGCTCCAGACTCGAGAGCGTCGGATTCCCGTATGCGTGGCACTTCTGTACGAACGGGGATGCGAACCTATCCCTTGGTCCAATTGTTCGACGGAACCGTTGAACTATGCTTACAGCACCACTTCGCAGCGATGACACGCCTTGTCTCCCAGGAGTGGTTAGCGCGCGAGCATCTCCATGTCGTGTCGCCATTTGCAGATATTTACCGCTTTTGACGCCGGAAGTGTTCGGCAAAAAAGAGGGAAATGTCGTTTCGGCAAGGCCGATAGTAATCACAGTTCGCCGGTGCGCGGCTTGCCAGGATATGTCGTCGCCCGGTGCTAACAGGAGCAGACCGTGAACATTGACAAGACCGATACCGCTGTTGTCTTTATTGATCCGCAAAACGACGTATTAAGCGAAAGTGGGAAGAACTGGGGTGCGGTAGGTGCGAGCGTGACTGAGAATAAGACAGTCGAAAATATGGAGCGTATATTCAAGGCCGCGAAAGAGAACGGCTTCGGAGTCTTCATTTCCCCGCATTACTTCTACCCGACTGATAAAGGCTGGAAGATGAACGGGCCTTTGGAGGCCGATGAATTCGCGACCGGAACTTTCGCGCGATCAGGACCACTGGATCTATCCGGCTTTATCAATTCAGGTGCTGACTGGCTCGACCGGTTCAAACCATACATTGAAGACGGAGCAACAATTGTTGCGAGCCCGCACAAGGTGTTCGGACCTCAGACGAATGACCTTGTTTTGCAGCTGCGTAAGCGGAACATCAAGAACATACTGCTAGGCGGCATGCTGGCAAACATGTGTGTCGAGTCGCATCTCCGCGAGCTGCTGGAGCAGGGCTTCGAGGTCGCTGTTATCAAGGATGCGACCGCTGGCCCTCGGCATCCAGTTTGGGGTGACGGCTATAGGGCGGCGATGGTCAACTATCAGTTTCTCGCCCACGCCGTCATGGCCACGGACGACGTGATCAATGCGATGTCATGAGTCGGAATCAACGGGGCAGGGCGTGCGCCTTCCAGTAGAAAGACGGTGTCCTCTCAGCTCCGCAGAGGAGGCGCACGAACAGACGCCTGGGATCGACCCTCACAGCACGCCAAGAACGGCCTTCGGCTCAAGAAACGCCTCCAGCCCAAACGCGCCATACTCCCGGCCGATCCCCGATTGCTTGAAGCCGCCGAATGGCGCGGCCGGTTCATGGGCGAGCGTGTTGACGAGCACGCGTCCGGCGTCGATCCGTGACGCGACCTCGTGCGCGCGCTTTGCGTCCGACGAAAACACATAGGCCTGCAGGCCGTAGTCCGTATCGTTGGCAATCGCGATCGCCTCGTCAGTATCGCGGTACGCGATGATCGACAGCACCGGGCCGAAGATCTCTTCGCGAGCGATCGTCATGTCGTTGGTCACGTCGCTGAAGACAGTCGGCCGCACGAACCATCCGGCGTCGATGCCTTGGGGCCTTCCTTCGCCGCCCGCGATCAAACGCGCGCCTTCGTCGATGCCGATGCGGATATAGCGTTGCACGCGCTCCCACTGCTTCTGGCTGACCATCGGGCCGATGGTGGTGCGCGGATCGCGGGGATCGCCCGACTGCGTGCGTGCGACTTCTTCCTGCACACGCGCTTCGAATTCAGCGATCCGCTGCTGCGGCACGAGAATGCGCGTGCCCGCGATACATGCCTGGCCGCTGTTCATGAAGCCGGCCTGAATCGCAAGCGGCACGACGTCATCGAAGTTCGCGTCGTCGAGGATCACCACCGGCGACTTGCCGCCCAGTTCGAGTGTGACGCGCTTCAATGTATCGGCACCGGCGCGCAGGATCGCCTTGCCGACAGCCGTTGAACCGGTGAACGACAGCTTCGCGACATCGGGGTGTGAGCTGATCTCGGCGCCGACCGTGTCGCCGCGTCCCGTCACGATGTTGAACACGCCTGCCGGCAAGCCTGCTTCGTGCAGCGCTTCGGTGACGATGCGTGTCTGGATCGCGCTCATCTCGCTCGGCTTGATGACGGCCGTGCAACCCGCGGCCAGCGCGGCGGCAAGTTTCCCGCAGATGAAGCCCGCGTCGCTATTCCACGGCGTGATCAGGCCGGCGACGCCGAGCGGCTGCATCACGACCTGAGCGGTGCCCGCGCGGCGCGTGAACGTGTAGTCCTGCAATACTTTCGCCGCTTCGAGCAGCACGCTGCTGGCGTGCTGCGCCATCCAGCGGCCACGCGACACCGGCGCGCCATATTCCTCCGTGATCGCTTCGTAAAGCTCGTCCTCTTTCGCGACGACGGCTTCGTGCATCCGCTTCAGCATGTCGATGCGCTCGCGCCTGTCGGTGCGCGAGAACGCGGGAAACGCGCGCTTCGCGGCGGCGATCGCGTCGCGCGCATCCTGCGCATTGGCGAGCCTCACGCGACCGATCACCTGCCCGGTCGCCGGATTGAAGAGGTCGAAGAGTTCGTCGCCGTGCGGCGTGACGAACGCGCCGTCGATATAAATCCTGTCGATGATCTGCATGGCTGTTGCTCCCGGAAAACGTTCTGAACGACACACGATAGCCCGGTGCAATTGCGTTGACTAGGCATACAATCAAGCACGTCACGTTGAGCAATCTGGGACAATGAAAACTTCGGGTCTGGGTGAACTGGAAGCCGTGCTGGCCGTCGCGCGTCATCGCAGCTTTCGCGCGGCCGCGACGGAACTGGGCGTCTCGACGTCCGCGCTCAGTCATGCCGTGGCGGCGCTCGAAGCGCGCATCGGCGTGCGGCTTTTCAATCGCACGACGCGCAGCGTGTCGTTGTCGGAGGCAGGCGCGCAGTTCGTCGACAGCGTCGCGCCCGCACTATCTACGATCCGCAGCGCGATCGAACAGGCGGGCAGCTTTCGCGATACGCTGGCGGGCACGTTGCGCATCAACACGGCGGCTGGCGCGGCGAGACAGGCGATGCCGCTCTTTGTCGCGTTCCTGCGGCGATATCCTGAGATGAAGCTCGATATCGTCACCGAGGGGCGGCTCATCGATATCGTTGTCGAAGGATTCGATGCGGGTATCCGTCTCGCCGATACGGTGCCGCAGGACATGATTGCGGTGCCGTTCGGCGACCGGCAGCGCTTCGCCGTGGTCGGCAGCCCGGCGTACTTTGCCCGGCACAAGCCGCCGCGCACGCCTGCCGATCTCAACACGCACTGTTGCATCCGCACGCGGATGCCGAGCGGCGCAATCTATCAGTGGGAGTTCGAGCGTCACGGTGAAACGGTGCGTATCGACGGAAAAGGCGCGCTGACGCTGGACGAGTCGAGTCTGATGCTGGCGGCCGCACGCGCCGGTCTTGGGCTCACCTATCTGACCGAGTGGACCGTCGCCGCCGATCTGGAAGCGGGCACGCTGGTTCGCGTGCTCGAAGACTGGACGCCGCCGCTCCACGGCCTGTGTCTGTATTATCCCGGCCGCCGCCATGTGCCGGCCGGACTGCGCGCGCTAATCGACATGATCCGCGAACACGCCGATGCGCGCCGTGAGCGCGCATCCAGGAAAACCAGGCCGCGCGCCTCGAGGCGCTAACGAAGCGTCACGACGCGCAGAGAGCATTCCCGGCCAGATGCTGCCGTTCACAGCCGCGCCTGGGTGCTCACGTAGACGAATGAGCCGATCGAGCATGATTTTGAGTTTATCCGGCATTCCCGTCTGTTCCTGCGCTCCCTAGACTGGTTCGGGTGGTGCGGCGCACCAATCGCGAAGTTATCGAAGCGCAGTTGGGAGATGAATGTGGACGACAATGGGAGATCGATGCCGGTCTCCTTCTTCGGGTGGGCGTAGCGCGCCACGCGATAGGCATCCAGGCTTCGGTAGTGCAAAGAATGTCGCAGGTCCCGGGGATTGAGGGATCTGTCGTGCCGGCTACACCCGCCAGGAGCCACCGTACAGTGGCATTTCATTTCGTCAATGGGTCAATTGAACTGATCCGGCAAGGAGCCTTTATATGACTACTGAATCGCTAACGCTTGGCATCGACCACGTGGGACTGACCGTTCCGGATCTCGAAGTAACGCGCGACTTCTTCGTGAATTGTCTCGGGTGGAAACAGGTCGGAGGAAAACCCGAGTATCCGGCTGCGTTCGTCTCGGATGGCCATGTCCTGCTGACGCTCTGGCAGGTAAAGAATGAGACGGGCAAAGTCGACTTCGACCGTAAGAGCAATGTCGGGCTACATCATCTTGCCATTCGCGCTGCGAGCGAAGAGGCGTTTGCAATAATCTTCGAACGCGTCTCCACATGGCCGGGAGTCAAGGTCGAGTTCGCGCCGGAATTGTTGGGCAGCGGGCCCAAGCGGCACACCATGGTGTACGAGCCTGGCGGCATCCGGCTGGAGTTCGACCTGGATCCCCGCGCCTAGTGCAGGCCCGCGGCACAACAAATGCGTCGAAATGATGTCACGTTCGTACGGCCCGATGCCCAGCGGGTGATACGATCGTGCATGTATCTGGTTCTTGCGGGCATGTCCGTTTCGAAACGGGTCGTATAGGCTCGTATTTTCGGGCATATCGCAATCCGCGCGCCCGTTGGCATCCATGAAGGGAGACGCGATGTTCGAAAATGTGCCCGCCTATGCCGGCGATCCGATTCTTTCCCTTAACGAGGACTTCCAGCGCGATCCGCGCACCGATAAGGTCAACCTGAGCATCGGCATGTACTTCGACGAAGCGGGCCGGCTGCCGGTGATGAGCGCCGTTCAGGCTGTCGAAGCCTCGCTGCTCGAAACGGCGGCGCCGCGCGGCTATCTGCCAATGGCGGGTCATGCCGGCTATCGCGACGCCGCCCAGGCGTTGATCTTCGGCGCGAATCATGAGGCACGTCTTGCCGGCCATATCGCGACGCTCCAGACGCTCGGCGGTTCCGGGGCGCTGAAGGTGGCAGCCGATTTCCTGCATCGCCACTTGCCGGCTTCGCAGATCTGGATCAGCGATCCGAGCTGGGAGAATCATCGCGTCGTGTTCGAAGGCGCCGGACTCACGGTCAACACGTACCCGTACTACGACCCGCAGACCGGCGGCCTGCGCTTCGATGCGATGCGCGCCGCGATCGATACGCTACCCGAGCGCAGCGTCGTTCTGCTGCACGCCTGCTGTCACAACCCAACCGGCGTCGACCTCGACCGGGCGCAATGGGCCGAACTGATACCCGTCCTCCAGCGCCGAAAACTCATTGCGTTTGTCGACATGGCGTACCAGGGTTTCGGCGATGGGCTCGATGAAGATGCCGCTTGCGTGCGTTCGCTGGCAGATGCCGGTGTGCCGCTGATCGTCGCCAGTTCGTTCTCGAAGAACTTCTCGCTGTATGGCGAGCGTTGCGGCGCATTGAGCGTGGTGTGCCGCGACACTGACGAAGCGCAGCGCGTGCTCGGGCAGCTAACCTTTGCGATCCGGTCGAACTACAGCAACCCGCCCACGCACGGCGCGAAGCTGGTGGCGGGCGTTCTTTCGAACGCAGCGCTGCGCGCCGCGTGGGAGAGCGAGCTGGCGTCGATGCGACAGCGTATCAAGGCGATGCGAGGCAGGATGCATGAAGGACTTGCCGGGCACGTCGACGACGTGATGCGCGAGCGTTATACATCGCAGGTCGGCATGTTCACTTACACTGGGCTAAGCGAGGGGCAGGTCGACCGGCTGCGCGCTGAGCACGGGATCTATCTGCTCCGTTCGGGACGGATGTGCGTGGCGGGCCTCAATCAGCAGAATGTCGGTTATGTGGTGTCCGCGATCGCATCGGTAGCCGCCAGGCGCGACGCACAGAAATGATGAGGGCAGTCGGGCGGCGGAACGTCAGTCAATATCGCGTCGTAGTTCGGGAGCGCGCTCAGGCTGCGACGACGTCGATGCGCAACGCTTCCGCACCGGCCTCGATCTCCAGCAGGCGGTCGACGTTCGGGTGCGCACCGGGGCGGTTGCGCGCGTCCGCCGTGTGCTCGGCGAACACCGCGAGGCCGTGCCCAGCCGCCGTGGCGTCCAGCGTGCCGAATGTTTTCAGCAGATAGTGGTACACCGCCAGCGAACCCTGCTTGCCCGGCTTGTTCTCGATGCTTGCCACCACGGCACCCTTGCCGTCGACCAGATCGATACGCTCGATAGCTTCGATGGCAGGCAGTTGGGCGAGGTTGTCCTTGAATACGTTGCTCAGTTGAATCACTGCAAACACTCCGTCTGTTCCGAAAATCGCGTGGAGCCGTATCTTATACGATCGGGGATTGCGCTTCGGTCGAGCGTGCCCGGTACTTGCCCGCAAGCAGCGCTGCCGTTACCTGATCCGATAAAGAGATTAGATGGAAATGGACGGCTGATTCGTTGGTTGCTCTGCCGTCACGAGACCTACAATCACCACTGTTAACGATGGACCAACGGTGAGCAGAAATGGCAGACAATTCGATGCTGGTCGTGAGCGCGCACAGCGCCGACTTCGTATGGCGGGCAGGTGGTGCGATCGCGCTTCACAAGAAGAATGGATACCGGGCGAAGGTGGTGTGTCTGTCCTTCGGCGAGCGCGGCGAGTCCGCAAAGCTCTGGCGCAAGGGCGAAATGACTGTGGAGAAAGTCAAGGCGGCGCGGCGCGAAGAAGCGGAGCGGGCTGCCGACATTCTGGGTGCAGAAGTGGAATTTTTCGATCTCGGCGACTATCCACTGCGCGTGCCGGATGAAGCACTGATGCGGCTCGTCGACGTTTATCGGGAAATGCAGCCTGCGTTCGTGCTGAGCCACTCGCCGAAAGACCCCTACAATTTCGATCACCCACTCGCGATGCACGTCGCGCAGGAAGCGCGCATCATCGCGCAGGCTGAAGGTCACAACCCCGGGCAGAAAGTGGTCGGCGCACCGCCGGTGTACGCTTTCGAACCCCACCAGACCGAACAGTGCGAGTGGATGCCCAACACGTTCCTCGACATCACCGAAGTGTGGGACATCAAACGGCGCGCAATCGAGTGCATGGCAGGGCAGGAGCACCTGTGGGAGTACTACACGCGCGTAGCTTTGCAGCGCGGCGTACAGGCCAAGCGCAATATCGGCATTACCGCGGCTCGCGATATCAAATACGCTGAAGGCTATATGCGCATCACGCCGGCCGTGACGGGAGACCTGTCATGAAGCGCGGTGTGGTGGTGACAGGTACGCGCCGCGCCGATGCGCTTGACGTAGCGGCGCTCCAGCAGGCAGGCGTTGCGACCGTGCACGAAGCACAGAGCCGGCTCGGCCTGCTGGCCTCCTACATGCGCCCGATCTACCCGGGTGCGGCGATCGCCGGGTCTGCCGTCACGGTGCTCGTGCCGCCATCGGACAACTGGATGCTGCACGTTGCGGTCGAGCAATGTCGCGCGGGCGACGTGCTGGTGGTCGCGCCCACTTCGCCCTGTGAAGATGGCTATTTCGGCGAATTGCTCGCGACGTCGCTTGCCGCGCGCGGGGTGCGTGGCCTCATCATCGACGCCGGGTGTCGCGATGTACGCGCGCTGAAGGACATGAATTTTCCCGTGTGGTCGAAAGCGGTTTCTGCCCAGGGCACCGTCAAGGAAACGCTCGGCTCCGTCAACATCCCGCTGGTTTGCGCACAGCAGATCGTCCATCCGGGCGACGTGATCGTGGCCGATGACGACGGGGTGGTCGTCGTCCCGCTGGACACAGTGCAGCGCGTGGCTGAGGCATCGCAGGCGCGCATGGCCAAGGAAGAGAAAACGCGTGCGGTGCTCGCCGGCGGCACGCTGGGGCTCGACTACTACGCAATGCGCGAGCGGCTTGCCGAAAAGGGCCTGCGCTACGTCGAGTCGGCGTCGGACGTTTGAAGGATGGGGGCATCAATGGCTGCAGGCAGCATTCAGACCCGCATCCCGTGCATGATGATGCGCGGCGGCACGTCAAAGGGCGCCTATTTTCTCGCGTCGGACCTGCCCGCCGATCCGGCCACGCGTGATCGCGTCCTGCTCGCCGTGATGGGCTCCCCCGATCCGCGCCAGATCGATGGCATTGGCGGTGCTGATCCATTGACCAGCAAGGTGGCGATCGTCTCACGTTCCACGCGGACGGACGCCGATGTCGACTACCTGTTTGCCCAGGTCGTGGTCAATGAAGCACGGGTCGACTATGGGCAGAACTGCGGCAATATTCTTGCGGGCGTTGGTCCTTTCGCAATCGAGCGTGGACTCGTCGATGCGCGGCAGGACAGTACGCAGGTCGCGATTCATATGGTGAACACGGGACAGATTGCGGTGGCGTCCGTGTCGACGCCTGGCGGGCGCGTGATGTACGAAGGCGAGGCGAGGATCGACGGCGTGCCCGGCACCGCCGCGGCCATCCCGCTCGAATTCCGCGATACCGCGGGCTCGACCTGCGGGGCGCTGCTGCCGACGGGTCGTCTCACGGACACGGTCGACGGCGTCGACGTGACCTGCATCGACAACGGCATGCCGCTCGTGCTGATTCGTGCACGCGACCTGGATCGCACCGGGTACGAGACGCGCGAGCAACTCGACGCGGACGATGAACTGAAGGCGCGTATCGAAGCGATCCGTCTCGCGGTCGGGCCGATGATGAACCTGGGCGACGTGGGCCAGCGCACGGTGCCGAAGATGTGCCTCGTCACCGAACCGCGCAACGGCGGAACGATCTGCACCCGCAGCTTCATTCCGCACCGCTGCCATGCGTCGATCGGCGTACTGGGCGCGGTGAGCGTGGCGACGGCTGCGGTGCTTCCGGGCACCGTTTGCGACGGTGTTGCGAGCGACAACGCCGGTGACGGACGCATACGCGTGTCGGTCGAACACCCGACAGGCGAATTCACGGTGGAACTCACGCTCGGCGGGGATCCGGAGAGGCCGGAAGTGCTGAGCGCGGCGCTGCTTCGTACCGCGAGGTGGCTCTTTGATGGCGTCGTGGGCGTCGCCGCGTCCACATGGCAGGGACCGGCATGAAGACCCGGATCGCGTTTGTCGGCTTTGGTGAAGCCGGTGGCATTCTCGGCGCGGGGCTTGCGGCCCAGGACCTCGACGTGTGGATGTACGACCTGCGTCTGGACGCACTGAGAGAAAAGGCCGAACAGTCCGGCGTTCGCGTGGCGGCGTCGCTCGCGCAAGTGCTGGATGGCGCTGACATGATCGTGTCAGCCGTTACGGCACAGGCCGACATCGAGGTTGCAGAAGCCGTGGCCCGGCATGTCAGGGGCGGGCAGGTGTACCTCGATATCAATTCCGTCTCGCCCCGCACGAAGCAGCATGCGCAGTCGTGCATCGAGACCGCCGGCGCTCACTATGTCGAGGCGGCAGTCATGGCGCCTATCCCGCCGTACGGTTTGTCGGTGCCGATGCTGCTCGGCGGGCAGCAGGCCGGGCGCGTCGGCGGGACACTCAACGGCTGGGGCTTCGATACCCGCACGGTGTCTCGCCAGATCGGCGTCGCCTCGGCGGCAAAGATGTGCCGTAGCGTGATGATCAAGGGTATCGAAGCGCTGACAGTGGAATGCCTGCGTGCGGCGCGCTGCTACGATGCCGATTCGATCGTGCTCGCGTCGCTTGCCGAGACCTTCGCCAAAATGCAGCGCGACCCGGACCTTGCCGGCTACCTCGTTAGCCGGGTGGCGGAGCATGGCCGCCGCCGTGCCGCCGAAATGCGCGAGGTGTCGCAGACGCTGCGCGAAGTGGGTATCGAGCCATGGATGAGCGAAGCTTGTGCCCGCTTGCAGGACGGCGTGGTCGATGCCATGCAGGAACAGGGCATCGATTACGCTGCATTGCCTGTTCCCTTCGACTGGAAAAGACTCTTCGATGGCCTTGCCGGAGAGACAGTCTGATAGCCTGAAGGCCTCGCGGAATGGCGGTCACCTGCGATCGGCACTATTCACGGCGCGCGCCACGTCGGTTATCGCCAGCCGGATCGCATCGATCAGCGCGCGTGCGGCGGGCGACGGTGTCCCTTCCGCGCGGACCGTGAGCCCGATGTCGCGCTGCGTGTTATGCAGTGCAATGTCGAGGACAGCGAGCTGGCCGGACTCGCACTCGTAGTACAACTGCTGCGCGGACAGCGCCGCTACCATGTCCGTCCCCAGCAGCACGCCACGAATGACCGCCAGATCCGCCGTTTCGACGGTAGGCATCGGCGGCTTCAGCTTCAGGCGACGGAACTGCGATTCGAAGAGGCCGCGCGCGGGTGCATGGCTGCGCGGCAGAATCCATTGCGCGTTGCGCAGGTCTGCGATGGTCAACCCCCGTGCGTTTGCCAGAGGGTGATCGCGGCGCGCCAGCACGACCATGTCTTCCGCCATCAGCCGCTCGTTTTGCAGACCGCTTGCCGCGTCGTTGCCGCGCAGCGCACCCAGAATAAAGTCGATGTCGCCCGCACGCAGCCCGGCGACGAGCGTTTCGTAGGCACTTTCATCGGTGACGACCCGCACGCCGGGGTGCCGCGCTGTCATCCGGGCGATCGCGTTGGGAAGAATCAGCGTTCGGCCAAGCGGAAGCGCGCCGACCGTGACCGAACCCTGGATGTTGCCGCGCAGCGCGGCGATGTCGTCCGGTACATGTCGCAATTCGTTCAAGGCGCGGCGCACATGCAGCAGGAAAGTTTCGCCTTCGGTGGTCAGCAGGATGCCGCGCGCACTGCGATGGAACAGGCGCAGGCCCGCGCCGCTTTCGAGTACGCGAATCGCGCTGCTCACCGCGGGCTGGGTGATGCCGAACGTGGCGGCAGCCGTTGGCATGTGCCGGTGGCGCGCGAGCGCGACGAACAACTGCAGCCGGCGTGCATTCAGCAGATAGGCCGGCAGCGTGCCTTCCGCAGGGGCGCGTCGCCGCACCTGTCTCACGGCGCACCACTGCGCAAGCTCCTCGAGCTCGGCGAAGATCCGCTCACAACGCTCCAGCACCGCGCGGCCGACCGGGGTCGGCAACATCCCCGACGGTTTGCGCTCGAAAAGCTGCTCGCCGAGCGCCGACTCCAGTTCCTGCACCGAGCGCGTGACGGCGGACTGGGCCCGAAAGAGCGCCAGGGCGGCACGGGTTGCGCTGCCGGTATCGGCAACGAGTTTGAACGCACGCAGATGGGCGAGGTTGAGAAGTTCGCTGTTGCTCACGGATGACGTGCCGGTGAGTGGAGTTCGATGATCGGGAAAGGTGATGAGGCCCGCGCTATGCTGCGCCGGAAATCAGATGGAGCCTGGCCGAGGACAGGTTGAGACTTTCCTTCGAAATATGCGTGTGTTCTTTCATCAATGCTTCCACGCGTGCCCCCTCGCCGTTCAGAAGCGCGCCGACGATTGCGTGATGTTGACGATGCGCGTACATCAGCATCATGAACTGGCGCTCTCTGGCCGTTTCATCGAACACGACCGTGAGTGGAGAGACGAACGGAATCCGGTCATTCAGGCGGAGCGCCGCGCTAACGGCCATATTCTGTGCGGCGTCCACGATCAACGCATGAAAGCGTCCGTTCATCGACGCGTATCGCATTTCATCGCCTTCCTTCAGAAAGCCGGCGCTGAAGATCTCGTCTCCTTCCTTGAGGCAGTCTTCGAGCGATCGGGCGAGCGCAGCGTCGACCCGACGCTCGGCAACGGAACGGGCGGCGAGCCCTTCGAGCACGCCGCGCACGTCGATTGCGTTCAGCACGTCGCTGACGCTGAAGCGCCGCACGACGTAGCCTCGCGCGCCCGAGCGTTCCAGCAGTCCTTCGGACGAGAGCACACTCAGTGCATAACGCAACGGCGTGCGTGACACGCCAAGCCATTGTGCGATCTGCGCTTCGACGAGGCGCTGCCCCGGTCCCAGCTCGCCGGAAAGGATTCGTTCGCGTAGCGTGTGAACAATCGCCTGCTGGGTTGTGCCGTTCATGTCTATCTGTTCCGTTTGGCGGAAGTATAGCGAGATGCTAGCTGCCGCACCACGCGCGCGCGCCGTATTGCGAGTTCGTTCTTTCGGTATCTGATTCAGTTATGGCTGATCCTTCCAGCAGGTCGGCCGACACGGTCCCGTCAGGTGCTCAGGATACCAGGCCGCCCCTGATGCGGCGCGGTTTTCAGCGCCATCCGCCCCGGCAGTGAGGCGCAAAACCCCGGTAAGCTGGCGGTTTCTACCCAGCGTATGTGGTTAACCCGTACTTTCGGAAAACCGTGCTTTTTCTATATCTTTGTATCCCAAGAGGTCGCGGTTCGCATCCCGGGGATGGAAACGGCCCATTAGATTCACCCGCCTGCGCGATGAGGGCGGAAGCAACGGAAGGTATCGATATGGCAAGGATTGTAGGTGGCATCGGCACGTCGCACGTACCGACGATTGGCCTCGCGTATGACAAGGGTAAGCAGAACGATCCCGCATGGGCACCCCTCTTCAAGGGATACGAACCGGTCGCGCAGTGGCTCGCGCAACGCAAGCCCGACGTGATGGTGATGTTCTACAACGATCACGCGAACAGCTTCTTCTTCGACTGCTATCCGACGTTCGCGCTCGGCGTTTCCGCGAATCATGAGTTTGCGGACGAGGGCGCTGGAAAGCGTCCGCTTCCGGACATCGCCGGACATCCCGATCTGGCGATCCACATTGCAGAGCAACTCGTCGCGGAGGAGTTCGATCTGACGATCTTCCAGGACCGGGCGCTCGACCACGGCTGCAACTCGCCGCTATCGCTGATGTTGCCGCATGACGGCGGCTGGCCCGTGTCGCTCGTGCCGCTGGAAGTCAACGTGCTGCAATATCCGCTGCCGACCGCGAACCGCTGCTATCGCCTGGGCCAGGCGCTGCGCCGTGCGATCGAGTCTTTCGAGCAGGATCTCGACGTCGTGGTGGTGGGGACGGGCGGTCTGTCACATCAGGTCCACGGGGAGCGAAGCGGTTTCAATAACGAGGACTGGGACATGGAGTTCCTCGACCTGATCGTCAACGACCCGGCGCGGCTCGCGGCGATGAAGCACGTCGACTATGTGCGCCTCGGTGGCGCGGAGAGCGTCGAGACCATCATGTGGCTGGCGATGCGCGGCGCGCTCGGGCCGAAGGTTCGCGAACTCCATCGCAACTACTACCTCGCGACGAGTACCGCGATGGCCGTGACGATTTACGAAGAAGAGGCGACGCAATGAACCCTCAACTGGTTGGCATCGAAGAGTTGACCGGTACCTACCCGTTCGATATTCGCCAGAGCATCAAGGCGATGCGCCTGAACCGCTTCTTCTGGCAGATGCGCGAGCCGCAGGCGCGCTCGCGCTGGCTCGAGGACCGGGCCTCCGCGTACGCCGCCGCGGGCCTGACCGCAGAGGAACGGACACTCGTCGACAACACGGACTGGCTTGGCCTGATTCGCTACGGCGTGTGCTTCTTCGTACTCGAGAAGTTCGCGCGGGTGGTGAAGACGACGAATCTGGGCATGTACGCCAGCATGCGGGGCGAGACGCTCGAAGCGTTTCTCAAGACGCGCAGGGTGCCCGACGCCGTCTGACGTGATGCGGCACCCGGATCAGGCGTCAGTCGCCTTTTCCTTGCAGGGAAATATGACCCCGGAGTCGAAAGAACCCCGGGGCGGGGAATCTTTTTTCTGGAGACACGCATGAAACCTGAAGAATCGGTCGACATCAAGGCGTTCATCGATGCACGCAAGATGTCGGGCTACCAATGGCTGGTACTCGCTCTATGTTTTCTGATCGTCACGATGGACGGCCTGGACACCGCCGTGATGGGCTTCGTGGCACCCCTCGTCATGCATGACTGGGGCGTGAGCCGTGCCGCGTTCGGCCCCGTCATGAGCGCAGCGATGGTGGGCCTCGCGATCGGCGCGCTGACGGCTGGGCCGGCCGCAGACCGTGTGGGACGAAAGATAGTCCTGATCGGATCCGTATTCTGCTTCGGCCTGTTCAGTCTGCTGTGCGCATTCGCCGAGTCACCGACGCAACTGATGATGCTGCGCTTTCTGACCGGCCTCGGTCTCGGCGCCGCGATGCCGAATTCGACGACTCTGCTGTCGGAATACGTCCCGTCGAAAAGCCGCTCGCTGCTTCTGACGATCATGTTCACCGGCTTTAACTTCGGATCCGGTGCCGGCGGCTTCGTTGCCGCATCCCTGATCCCTCACTTTGGCTGGCGTTCCGTGTTCATGTTCGGCGGCATCCTGCCGATCGTCAGCGTGCCGCTGCTGCTGTGGCTGCTGCCTGAATCCGCGCGCTTGCTGCTCGTGCGCAAGGCCAGCAACGCGCGTATCGCGACTACGCTTGGACGTGTCTGCGGCCACGTCTTTGGCGGCGATGCCAGGTTTACTGCACCAGAGCCCGTGGTGTCCGCCAAGGCGCCGGTGCGGATGCTGTTCGCGGACGGTTATGCGTTCAGCACGCTCATGCTGTGGCTGACGTACTTCATGGGTCTCCTGATCATCTACCTGCTCACCGGCTGGCTTCCTACGCTCATCAAGGATGCAGGTCTGCCCGTCGAGCGCGCGGCGGCCATTACCGGGATGTTCCAGCTCGGCGGCACCGTGGGCGCGATTGCCGTTGGATTCGCGATGGACCGCATGGACCGCAATGCGGTGATCGGGACGGCCTATCTGCTCGGCGGCGTATTCATCTTCGCGTTGGGGATGGGTTCGCTCCAGTCCGCACTGCTTCCGATCCTGGTCGCGTGTGCCGGCTTCTTCATGAGTGGTGCGCAGACTGGTCTGAACGCGCTTGCGCCCACCTGCTATCCGACCCGCGCCCGGGCAACCGGCGTGAGCTGGATGCTGGGGTTCGGTCGCCTTGGCGGCATTCTGGGCTCGCTTGTCGGCGGCGCGTTGCTGTCGCTCGGATTCAGTTTCGCTGCTGTTTTCTCGGTGCTGGCTGTTCCGGCAATTATCGCCGCAGGGGCCATCGTGATGAATCGCGTCGCCCTGAAGTTCATTACCGCACCAGTGGTCGATGCGTGACCGTGCTGACGGAAGTCCTGCACGCGCGATGGCGTGGGCCATCTGCTGCATGACATCCGCTATATGAGATTTTTTCGAGGAGAGCAGACATGGGTGGCAATTTCAGTGTCAGTGGTAACGGGATAGACAAAGGCTTGACGTCGAATGTTTCGGACAAGCCAGGTCTCAAGGCGACCATTCGTGCCGGAGTGATGGGCGGCCTCGCTGGGGCAATCATCATCTGGATTTATGAGGCCCTTGTCTGGGTAGGGGCTCAGCATTTGATGCCCCTCGCGGGTATTCCGCGCAACGCAACCGGCCTCGTGTTCGGCAAGGCCGTGCAGGATTCGCTCGGTATATGGGCGTATTTCGTCGGCACGGGGATTCACTTTGTCTTCGCGACGGGCTGGGGAATCCTGTTTGCGATGATCTGGCCGTATTTCCGCCGGCGCGGGTATGAAGCGACGTTCGTGGCGCTGTTTTACGCCATGTTTGCGTGGATCGTGATGCATGTGGCAATCATGATCGCGGGCGATAACCACCCCAACTACTATGACCCGGTCGTGATCATTGGCGGGTTCATGTCTCACTTCTTCTTCACGGTGACGCTTGCCCTGATTGTGAAAAAGCAGCTGGCTCCGCAAGCAGTGAGCTGATACGGGTGATTTTGCTTTGAACTGGTTGGACCAACCACAGGAGATAAAATGAAAAAACTGAACCATAAATATAAAGTGGTAGCCATGGCGATCGGGGCAATCTGCGCGGGGCAGGCGCACGCGCAGTCGTCTCTGACGCTATACGGGATACTCGACGTTTTTGCAGGCTATCAGTCGTCGACGGTTGGAGGGAAGAGTACGTCGCTGGCCGTGCTCGGGAATAACGGGGAACTCACGAGCCGCTGGGGCTTGCGGGGAACGGAAGATCTGGGCGGAGGGTACCGGACCACGTTCGCCCTGGAAAGCGGGTTCGATCCGGGCACTGGCAAGCAGCAGAATTCCTACCGCCTTTTCGACCGGCAGGCGTGGGTCGGCGTGGGCGCGCCTTGGGGCGAACTCAGGTTCGGGCGTCAGAACTCGCCGATGTTTGTCTATAGCGGCAACATGGACGCCTTCGGTGCCGCGACGTACGGATCGGGCTATAACAATTTCGCCAACTGGCAGGCACGCGTCGATAACGACATCAGCTACATCTCTCCGAAACTGGCGAACACCCAGCTCGAGCTGCACTATTCGGTCGGCGGGCAGCCCGGGACGCTTGCGGGCAATGCTGTCTACCAGGCCGGGGTGCAGACCACTCAGGGTCCGGTTTATTTCGCGATGGCCTACCTGAACGCAGCGAATGCGACAGCCTCGGTCCGTGTTCAGGAGATCATGGCAGGCGGAAACGTCGACTATGGCCTGGGAAAGATCTATCTCGGCTATTTCAGGGCGAACGACGTGATCTCCGCGACGACGGGCAACGCGTTGTCTAATCCAGCGGGAAAATATGATCCGGCGGTCGGTCCGGTCGGTAACGTTGCCGGCAACTGGCACAGCACCTTTTCGCTGTCTGCCGACTACCGGTTCACGCCTTTCCTGAGCGCTGGTGCCGGATATGCGTTCATCAAGGACAGTTCGTCGCTGGGCAATGATGCAAGCCAGTTCAGCGCGATCGTGAACTACGACCTTTCGAAGGCCACGCGGTTGTATGGCGTTGCATCGCGGCTGAATAACCGCAACTCTGCCCAGTTCAAGATGGCGGGCGCCAGCATTACGACAGGTTCGTTCCTTACGCCGGACAAGGGTCAGAGTGAAACCGGTGTGCAGGTTGGCATTCGTCACCTGTTCTGACGCACGCGGGCTGGCCGTCCTGCTGGTTGATGGCAGGACGTGCCCGCGCAATGGAATGGTGGATGTCGTAGGCGACGCATATCGCGGCGACCTCGCGGCGACCTCGCATTGACCTCGCGTCGACCTGGAAGGCAGGCCGATCCGCTCGCGAAAAGCAGGCGTCGGCTAAATTCCCTGAGCCTTCAACTCCAGTCCGTTGAGATGTCGTCGGGATCGATCAGCGTCAGTCCTGACGACGGCAACGGCAGCGCCGTCTTGTAACGCACCTGCTTGAGGGCGAAGCTGGAACGGATGTTCGAGACACCCGGGATGGTCGTCAGACGCTCGAGGATGAAACGCTCCAGCGTCTTCATGTCCGGCATGACCACGCGCAGCAGGTAGTCGGCGTCGCCCGACATCAGATAACACTCCATCACCTCCGGGCGTTCCGAGATGGCCCGCTCGAAGCGCTGAAGCGCATCCTCGACCTGCTTCTCAAGACTCACCTGGATAAACACGTTGATTCTCAGGCCCAGCAGTTCGGGATTGAGCAGGGTGACCTGCTGCTTGAACAAGCCGAGCTTTTCGAGGGCGCGGACACGGTTGAAGCACGGAGTTGGCGACAGGTTGACCGACCGGGCCAGCTCGGAATTGGTGATGCGGGCATTCTGCTGCAGCTGGCTGAGGATGCCGATGTCGATGCGATCGAGCCGTCTGGGTGGCGAGGTCATGGATGAAATATTCCGAAAATGGGAGTCTATGCAGAATAAATACACTATCGAGGCGCTGCATCGCAAGTAAAAGAGAGGCATATTTTGTGGCTGGATGGCTAACATGTATCGAACCATCCATGAACCGAACGCCTCCTGGAGTTGTGCCATGACGGATTTGTCCAGCGGTAGCAAACAGATGCAATGCCTCGGACGAGGCTGCGAAGATAGCGACCCCGAGGAAACGGCGGAATGGCTGGAGGCGCTCGATGCGGTGGTCGCTCATGTCGGCACGGATCGCGCACAGTATCTGTTCGATCGTCTGGCCGGGCATGCGCTGACGCTCGGCGTCGAGTCTTCGCGCGCCCGCGTCACGCCCTACACGAATACGATTCCGGTCGAACAGCAGCCGCGCTATCCGGGCAACCTCGAACTCGAGGAGCGGCTCGCCGCCGCGCTGCGCTGGAATGCGCTCGCGATGGTCGTGCGCGCGAACAAGGCATATGGCGAACTCGGCGGGCACATCGCGAGCTATGCGTCGGCGGCGGATCTGTTCGAAGTGGGTTTCAACCATTTCTTCCGGGCTGCTGCGCCAGGAGCCGGCGAGGGCATCGGCGGCGATCTGGTGTATTTCCAGCCGCACTCGTCGCCGGGCGTCTACGCACGCGCCTACCTCGAAGGATTCCTGAGCGAGGAACACCTGCAGCACTACCGGCGTGAAATTGCCGGACCCGGCTTGTGTTCGTATCCGCATCCGTGGCTGATGCCGGACTTCTGGCAATTCCCGACCGGCTCGATGGGCATCGGCCCGATCAACTCGATCTACCAGGCGCGTTTCATGCGCTATCTGCAGAACCGCGGCCTGGCGACAACCGAAGGCCGCAAGGTGTGGGGTTTCTTCGGCGACGGCGAGATGGACGAGCCGGAATCGACCGGTGCGCTGTCGCTTGCGGCGCGCGAGGGGCTCGATAACCTCGTGTTCGTGATCAACTGCAACCTGCAGCGGCTCGACGGGCCCGTGCGCAGCAACGGTCGCATCATCGACGAACTCGAGGCGCAATTCACCGGCGCAGGCTGGAATGTGATCAAGGTGGTATGGGGTTCAGACTGGGACGCCTTGTTTGCCCGCGACCGCACCGGTGCATTGCTGCGCGCGTTCGCCCACACGGTCGACGGCCAGTTCCAGACCTTCTCGGCCAACGACGGCGCTTATAACCGCGAACGCTTCTTCGGCCAGAATCCCGACCTCGCGGCGCTCGCCGAGCAACTGGGCGACGACGATATCGACCGCCTGCGCCGCGGCGGCCATGACGTGCGCAAGCTGCACGCGGCTTACGCGAAGGCGCTCGACCATCGCGGCCAGCCGACGGTGATTCTCGCCAAGACGATGAAGGGCTTCGGCATGGGCGCGGCGGGGCAGGGCAGGATGACGACGCACCAGCAGAAGAAGCTCGGGTTCGACGACCTTAAGGCGTTTCGCGATCGCTTTCGCTTGCCGCTGTCGGATGAGGACGTCGAACAGGTGAAGTTTTACAAGCCAGCGGAAAACAGTCCGGAGATGCAGTATCTGCATGCGCGCCGGGCTGCCTTGGGAGGCTATCTGCCCAGAAGGCGGAGAGTCGCATCGAAGGGGTTGACCGTTCCTTCGCTGCAAACCTGGGGACAATTCGCGCTGCAAGCGGGTGGCCGCGAGATGTCGACGACGATGGCGCTGGTGCGCATGCTGACCGCACTGCTCAAGGACGCGCAACTCGGCCAGCGCGTCGTGCCGATCGTCGCTGACGAGGCGCGCACGTTCGGCATGGCCAACATGTTCCGCCAGGTCGGGATCTATTCGCCGCTCGGCCAGTTGTACGAACCCGAAGACCTCGGGTCGATGCTCTATTACCGTGAAGATACCAAAGGGCAGATTCTCGAAGAGGGGATTTCAGAGGCGGGCGCGGTGTCGTCGTGGATCGCGGCGGCCACGTCGTACAGCGTCCACGATCTGCCGATGTTGCCGTTCTACATCTATTACTCGATGTTTGGCTTTCAGCGCATCGGCGACCTCATCTGGGCGGCCGCCGATCAGCGTGCACGCGGCTTCCTGATCGGGGCGACGTCCGGCAAGACGACGCTCGGTGGCGAGGGCCTGCAGCACCAGGATGGCAGCAGTCATCTGGCGGCTTCGACGATTCCGAATTGCCGCGCTTACGACCCGGCGTTCGCGTATGAGGTGGCGACGATCCTTGACGAGGGTGCGCGCGAGATGGTCGAACGTCAGCATGACGTGTTTTATTACGTCACGGTGATGAACGAGAACTACATGCAGCCGTCGGCCCCGCAGGGCGATCCGCAGGCATTGCGCGAGGGCATTCTCAAAGGCCTCTATCCACTGCAGCTGGAGACAAAGGACGCGGCGCGCGTGCAACTGCTCGGCTCGGGAGCGATCCTCGGCGAGGTGATCGCCGCGCAGCGGATGCTCGAGGACGATTGGGGTATCGAGGCCGCGGTCTGGAGTGTGACGAGTTTTACCGAGTTGCAGCGCGACGGCATGGCCGCCGAGCGGCTCGCACGTTTCGGCGAATCAGCGCCGGTGCCGTATGCGACCGCAGCGCTCGAAGCGTCGAGCGGTCCGGTGATTGCGGCGACGGATTACGTGCGCGCCATCCCTGAACTGATTCGTGCCTATGTGCCGCGTCGCTATGTGACGCTTGGCACCGATGGCTTCGGCCGCAGCGATACGCGTCAGGCTTTGCGCGAGTTCTTCGAAGTGGACCGCGCGTCGATCGTGATTGCCGCATTGAAGGCACTCGCGGATGACGGCGGGATCGACGCCGATGTGGTTGGCGGGGCACGCCAGCGCTATGGCAAAAGCGGATCGGCGGGCGCTGCTTCATGGGAGCGGTAAATACGTTTTCACTCGTGCGTCGCTTGGCTAAGGCGGGACAATGAGTGCCGTTGTCCTGCCCGACATTTACTAAGCAGCAGTGGTTTTGCATCCCCAGAGGTGTAGATACATTGCGACACCAACATGGGTCCATCGCGATGGTTTCGAAAGAACAGCGACGGTAATGAGGCTCTTTGAAAAGTGGCCTGCGTTCGGGAACTGGAAAGCAGGCCACCCGATGAAGGGCTTGCGGCGTGCTATCCATTCCCGCTTGGGTCAGCGGCTGGCTACATCAATGACAGCCTGGGCGAAGGCCTGGGGGGCTTCCTGGGGCAGGTTGTGGCCGATGCCGCCCGTGATGAGTCGGTGCTCGTATTTGCCGGAGAATTTCTTTGCGTAGGATGCGGCTTCCGGATGCGGTGCGCCATTGGCATCCCCTTCCATGGTGATGGTGGGCACGGTGATGACCGGACCAGACGCTAGCCGCCTTTCCAGATCGTCGTACTGCGGCTCGCCTGCAGCCAGACTCTGTCGCCAGCGGTAGTTATGGATCACGATGCTGACGTGGTCCGGATTGTCGAAGGCGGTTGCGCTGCGATCGAACGTGGCGTCATCGAAATGCCACGTCGGCGAAGCGAGCTGCCAGATGAGCTTAGCAAAATCGCGCCGGTACTTTTCGTAGCCCGCGTGGCCGCGCTCGGTAGCAAAGTAGAACTGGTACCACCATGCGTGTTCCGCCTGCGGTGGCAGCGGTATCTTGCCCGCTTCCTGGCTGCCGATCAGATAGCCGCTCACGGCGACGAGCGCCTTGCAGCGCTCGGGCCAGAGTGCCGCCATGATGCAGGCCGTGCGGCCTCCCCAGTCATAACCGCCAAGAATTGCCTTGTCGATCTTGAGCGCATCCATGAGCGCGATGATGTCGACCGCGACGACCGCCTGCTGGCCATTCCGGACTGTCGTACCTGAAAGAAAACGCGTCGTGCCATAGCCGCGCAGATGCGGGACGATCACCCGGTAGCCGGCTGACGCCAGCAGAGGCGCAACATCGACGTAGCTGTGGATGTCGTAGGGCCAGCCGTGCAGAAGGATGACCACGGGGCCATGGGCTGGCCCAGCCTCGGCGTATCCCACGTTCAGAAGACCGGCATCGATCTGCTTTAGCGGACCGAACGACGTGTTGGTTCCAGGCTTGATCGGCGGCACGGCTGCCAGTTTCGTCGTGCTGGATTGTGCTTGTGCAGAGCCGATCATGCCGAACTGGGCGGCAGCCAGGGCCATGGCTGCGGTGCCGAGGAAACCGCGACGACGATCGTTTATCTTGTCTGACATTTCTACTCCTCCTGTTGATGTATTAACCCGGCCGCCGGAGTGCGGCGAGCAGGTAAGTCCGATCTGTTCCTGCCCGCGGGAAATAACCGTGAACCATCGTCATCCCGCGCGATACATTCGATGGCAAACAACCCGGACAGCGGTGTTGCGCTCACGTGCAGCACCGTCAGCCGGCCTTATTCCTTCTGCGCCAGCAAGCTCTGGATCTTCGCCTCGGTCTCGGCATAGTCGCCCTCGCCGAAGTGGCTGTAGACCACCTGTCCCTGCCTGTTGATCAGGTAGACCGCCGGCCAGTACTGGTTGTTATAGGCGCGCCAGGTCGCGTACCGGTTGTCCTGCGCCACCGGATAACTGATGCCGAAGCGCTTGATGGCCGTCCTGACGTTGTCGGTGTCGCGCTCGAACGCGTACTCGGGCGTGTGTACGCCGATTACCGCGAGCCCCTGGTCCTTGTATTTCTGGTTCCAGCCCTTGACGTAAGGCAGCGTGTCGATGCAATTAATACAGGTGTAGGTCCAGAAGTCGACCAGCACGACCTTGCCCCGCAACTGCTGGATGGTCAACGGATCGCTGTTGAGCCACTTGTCGATGCCGGTGAATTCCGGTGCGGGTCCGCCGTTCTTGAGCGGGGATGCGCTCGCGGTGGTGCCGGCGGCGCCGATGGCGGTGGCGCCCGCAGTGGCAGTCGCGGCAACGACAACCACGGCGGCCAGGGTTTTGAATCGGGAGAGCATGTCAGACTCCTAGCAGGGAGGGGAACAAAGTGGCGATCCGGGCGTAAGCCAGGACGTCGTACGGCAGGTAGATCGCGAGTGCGGTCAGCGCAATGGTGAGCCGGCCGGCCAGCAGGGCGAGGGGCGTTTCAGGCAGGTTGTGCACGATGGGCGTTCCGTCGATTGGCATGGCTGCATTGGAACGCCCGCACGTATCTGGCGTGTGTCGGCCATTCGGCCCGGGTGCAATGTTTTGTATCTGGGAAAGCCTCAGATACATTGCGACACAAATCGCCGTGCGAGCTGCGCTATAAAGCAGACATCGTTCAACGGGAGAGCCACATGACCACCAACCTGCTGCAAGGATCCTGTCACTGCGGGGCCGTCAAATTCGAAGTCCGTACCCCGGTCGTTCCTGCCGGGCGTTGCAACTGCAGCCTGTGCAGGCGCAAGGGCGCACTGATGACTCCGCTGTTCCCCGCGGGCGATCTGAAGATTCTGAGTGGCGAGGATGCGCTGACGCTGTATCAATTCAATACGCGCGTGGCGAAACACTATTTCTGCAAGCATTGCGGCATCTATCCGTTCCACCAGACTCGCAAGGACGCGCAGCTCTGGCGCGTCAACATCGGTTGCCTCGAAGGCATCGATCCGTATACGCTCGAAGCCAGCGTGGCCGATGGTGCCAGCCTTTCCGTGGTGGAGGACGCATGAGGCGATTACTCGCGATCGTCGCCTTCCTCGCGGGCGGGTTTGCGGCCGAAATGGCGCACCCGGTGCACTGTTCGCTGATGTATGCGAGCCGGGTGTGCGTGAAACGCCGGAAAGGATGATCCATTGATGGAAAACGTTGATCACGTGCTGATCGTCGACGACGACCGCGGCATTCGCGAACTGCTCGCCACCTATCTGGAGAAGAACGGCATGCGGGTTTCGCTCGCCGCCAACGGCCGCGAGATGCGGGCCGCGCTGGAGAACGGCGCGCCCGACCTGATCGTGCTCGACCTGATGTTGCCGGGCGAAGACGGGCTGGTGCTCTGCAGGGAACTGCGGGCGGGCAAGTTCCGCTCGGTGCCGGTGGTGATGCTGACTGCCCGCAACGAGGAGGCGGATCGCATCGTCGGCCTGGAAATGGGCGCAGACGATTACCTGCCCAAGCCGTTCGCCGTGCGGGAACTGCTGGCGCGCATTCGCTCCGTGCTACGCCGCGCCCGCATGTTGCCGCCAGGGATGCAGGTGACGGAAACGGCTCAGATGCTGGCCTTTGGCGACTGGCGGCTCGACACGACCGCGCGCCACCTGCTCGACGCCGAAGGCACCATGGTCGCGCTGAGCGGCGCAGAGTACCGCCTGCTGCGCGTGTTCCTCGACAATCCGCAACGTGTGTTGACGCGTGAGCAGCTGCTCAACCTGACCCAGGGCCGCCAGGCCGATGCGTTCGACCGGTCGATCGACCTGCTGGTCAGCCGGCTGCGCCAGCGTCTGCAGGATGTTGCGCGCGAACCGCGTTACATCAAGACGCTGCGCAGTGAAGGCTATGTGTTCTCCGCGGCGGTGACGCTGATCGAAGGCCCTCAATGAACGCACGGTCATTGCTGCGTTGGCCGCGCACGCTGTTCGCGCGGCTGGCCCTGATTCTCTTTGTCAGCCTGGCGCTGGCGCAAGGGCTGTCGTTCTGGCTCACCATGACCGAACGCGACCAGTCCATGACCAACGTGATGATGGGTTACATCGAGCGCGAGGTTGCCAGCTCGGTTGCACTGCTCGATCATCTGCCGCCTGACAAGCGCGCCGAATGGCTGCCACGGCTGGCGCGGCGCAGCTACGACTTCATCCTCGGGCCGGGGATCACCGGCAGCCCGCCGGATGCGCGGCTGTCGGCCCGGGTGGCCAAATCGATCGGCGAAGGCATCGGCACCCAATACCCGTTGACTGTGAACGCCGTTCCCGGCGATCGGGAGCGCCTGCAGGTTCATCTGAAACTGAGCGACGGCACGCCGCTGACCATCGACCTGCGCCCCATGCCGGGCACGCCGATGTCGCGCTGGCTGCCGCTGGTGCTGATACTGCAACTGGCTGTGCTGGCGGCATGCTGCTGGCTGGCGGTTCGGGTGGCGACCCGGCCGCTGCACCACCTGGCGCTGGCGGCCGATACGCTGGGGCCTGACCTGAAGGCGGCCCGCCTGCCGGAAGACGGGCCGTCCGAGGTGGCGCTTGCAGCGCGAGCGTTCAACGCCATGCAGGACCGCATCGCGATGTACATGACCGAACGCATGCAGATCCTGGCGGCGATCTCGCACGATCTGCAAACACCGATCACCCGCATGCGGCTGCGGGTCGACGTCATGGACGACAGCGCGGAAAGCGCAAAGCTGCAGCAGGACCTGCGGGAAATGGAATCCCTCGTAAAGGAAGGCGTGACGTATGCGAGGACCCTGCACGGTGCTGCCGAAGTGCCGTGCCGCATCGATCCCGACGCGCTGTTCGACAGCCTCGTCTTCGACTATGTCGATGCCGGCCAGCCGGTTTCCCTGCAGGGCAGGATCGGCAGTTCGCTGGTGACGCGTCCCCAGGCGTTGCGCCGCATACTCGGCAACCTGGTCGACAACGCACTGAAGTACGGAGGGGCGGCCGAGATTGTGGTGGGCGCATTGCAGGACGGGCAGGTGACGATCTCGGTGCTCGACCGCGGGCCGGGCATACCGGCTGAATCGCTGGAAGCGGTATTCGAACCGTTCTACCGGCTCGAAGCGTCGCGTAACCGTCATACCGGCGGCACCGGGCTGGGCCTTGCCATCGCGCGGCAACTCGCCCTTGCCATGGATGCGACGCTGTCACTGCACAACCGGACCGGCGGCGGGCTGGAAGCCAGGTTGACGTTGAAAGCCCCGCGCTAAACGCCATCTGCTGTTCGGGCAGCCGCTGCCGCGCGGCCCCGCACGCCCGACAGGATGGTCAGGACGAGGCGGCCCCGCCTCAACTCCCTCCCGTGGTTCGATCTCCCCCAGTACTCAATCAGGACGTTCAGCCGCGTTCGTGGCAAACCGTTCGCGCCATAGCTCGAACGAGTACTTCATATGTTGACGTGCTCGCGCGCAGACACTTGCTGCGGCGCAATGTCGACCACGCGACTATGTAATCAGCCAGCTACAAATACCTCGCGTAAACACGGATATGAACTATAAAGTTCAGACAAGAGGTAGGCATCACATAACGCCAGCTAACAAAAAAAGGAGTCCGCATGGCTTCCACAGAGCAAAAGATGTCACGCATGCAACTCACCGCGATGGTGGTGGGCGGGATGGTGGGAGCGGGGATTTTCTCCCTGCCTCGGACTTTTGCGAATGCGACCGGGCCGTTGGGCGCGGTCATCGCGTGGCTCATTGCGGGTACCGGCATGTATATGCTGGCGCGGGTATTCCAGGCGCTTGCCGAGCGCAAGCCCAATCTGGACGCCGGTGTGTTTGCGTATGCCAAGGCGGGCTTTGGCGACTACCCGGGCTTCCTCTCGGCCTTCGGTTACTGGATAGGCAGCTGCATCGGCAATGTCTCCTACTGGGTGCTGATCAAGTCGACGCTCGGTGCGTTCTTTCCTGTGTTCGGCGAGGGTAATACGCTCGTGGCGATCGTGGTCGCCTCGATCGGGATCTGGCTGTTTCACTTCATGATCCTGAAGGGCGTGCAGCAGGCCGCCTTTATTAACAGCATCGTAACGGTGGCCAAGATCGTTCCGATTCTGGTGTTCATCGTGATCATGATCTTTGCGTTCAGGATGAACCTGTTCAGCGCGAATTTCTACGGTGGCGGGCTGGAGGGGAATCTCTTCCAGCAGGTTCGGGCGACCATGCTGGTCACGGTGTTCGTGTTCATCGGCATCGAGGGGGCGAGCGTGTATTCGCGTTACGCGAAGGAGCGCGCGGACGTCGGCCGCGCCACGATTCTGGGCTTCATTAGTGTGACGACGCTGATGGTGCTCGTGACGATGCTTCCCTATGCCGCACTGCAGCGCGCGGACATCGCGGGCATGCGCCAGCCTTCGATGGCGACGGTGCTGGAAGCGGTGGTGGGTCACTGGGGGGCGGTCTTCGTCAGCGTGGGGCTTCTCATTTCCGTGCTTGGCGCCTATCTGGCCTGGTCGCTGATCTGTGCCGAAGTGTTGTTCACTGCAGCGAAGACCGAAGACATGCCGGCGATCTTCGCCAAAGAGAACGCCAACAAGGTGCCGGCCAACGCGCTGTGGCTGACCAACATCGTCGTGCAGTTCCTCGTCATCAGCACGTACTTCTCGGGGGACGCGTTCGCGCTGATGCTCAACCTCACCAGCGCCATGTCGTTGATCCCGTACCTGTTCGTGGCAGCCTACGGCTTCATGATTTCCAGACGCGGCGAGACGTATGAAATACGTCCCGAGGAGCGCACGCGCGACCTGATCATGGCCACCATCGCCGTGATCTACACGATCTTCATGATTTATGCGGGCGGGCTGAAGTTCATCCTGCTTTCTGCCGTGCTGTATGCGCCCGGCACGATTCTGTATATCTGGGCAAGGCGCGAACAGAACAAGACCGTCTTTATAGCTTCGGACTGGATCATTTTCATCGTCACCGTCATCGGTGCCGTCGTCGGCATTTATGGCCTGGCGACAGGGTTGATCACCCTCTAGTCACTCCGGCTGGACACGGCCGGTGGATACTGAAATTTCGGAGGTCATTATGGCGAACACCGATGTGAAACAGGCTGGGTTGGGCGTTTACTCGGAAGTCGGGCAATTGCACAAGGTGATGGTATGCGCGCCGGGCCTGGCGCATTCGCGCCTCACGCCGAGCAATT
>NZ_JBNDKT010000044.1:0-57245 GCF_050435685.1 Paraburkholderia sp. GAS448 | reverse complement strand
CGTTCACGACATAGTTATAAGCCCCGCCCGGAGCATGAGGACCTTGCGAGGTGAGCAGCTTGTAGTGATAGCCGTAATAGCCTGCCTGGCCAGCGCCTGCCAACGTGCCGAGTACCGCAAGCGCGAGAAGCGACTTCTTCATCTGCTATTCTTCAAACCCTGTGAATTTGACTTCACAACTGTTTTGGGTGCGCTATCAATTGGTTCGCCACGGAAAAACCCCTGCAGGGCCCGTAACGTAAGACAGGATGGAAGCTCGTGGGACCTGGAAAGCGGGCTAAATTTCGCCTTCTTTCCAGACTTGGAGAGGCAGTGGCGCCGGATAGGATTACCGTTAAAGCGCCACCAGAAGATGGAGACAATCAGAAAAATGTATGTTGACCCCAGAGTGGCGCACAGCCGCGCGAAACTCTTGTTGACCGATCATGCGGTCGATCCGCGCGTGTTCGACGCCAAACTAAAACGCATTCTTGAAGAGGCGATGCGCCAGGCAATGCGCAAAGGCAACGGCCGTCGCCAGTTGCGCCGTCAACTAGATGGATGGTTGGCTCCGACCCTTGAAAAACACGGCTTTAACGTCTTCGCGCACGACCTTCCCGACGGCAATATCGGCGTTCAGGCCCGGGCAATTGTCGCTGACCCATCGTACGGTGTGCGTGAGATCGGCTATGCCATGGTCCTTGGTAGCCCCGAGATACGGGGCGGCCGCACCTACTTCACCGTCACGCCCCATGCCATTGCGCGCTGTATGCAGCGCAACCGCAAGCTGCGCCTGAGCGAGATCCGGCTTGAACTGGTCGCAGCCACCGCACTGGCCCCGGTCATATTCCACGTTGCCATGCACTCCGGATGGTATCAGGCGGCGATTCCGACACCAGCTGGGATGTTCGTGGGCGAGTTCAGCCGCGGCAACGGCCTCGTCATGCGCACCTATATCCAGCCGGGTGCGAGCGGGCGCCGATCGAGGTGGGAAGCTGTGCTCGAAGCGCTGCCTCGCATGCCACCCGAATGCGCCACCATCGGCGACGCAGCGATCATCGAATACAAGGACACGGTAATCCGGTGGCTTGACGAGAACCTCGAGGAATTCAGTCGCAGCGTTGCGTTCCTGCGCGAGCCCTATGAACGGGGTGACGATCCGCAAGGCGCTTTATGGAACGCGGCCATGACGGCCGCGGCCGCCTAGGGCAGGGGAGGCGAACCTTCAGCATAGTGGACCACCTCAGCCCGGCATTCGGATTCTGATAGCCCCGGGTCCGTTGCCGCACAAACGAATCCGTTGTCAACCCTGTCCGGTCCGTCGGTGTTTGACTGGTGTTAACGCGTGGTGGCGTCAAATCATAAAAGAATGTCACCTAAAACGTAAACCTCCTCGTCGGATTGCCGTATCTTTGCCGGACTGTTCCATCTCCCGTCGCGTCTACGCGTGCCCGGCGCGGAAGAAAAGCGTCCAATTATTTGTGGGGGAAAGGGTGAGCAGGTTCTGTTTGCCAACGGCTTTGTCGGCGACACGCCCTACTGAACGCTCCCCGATTTCTTTCCTTCCCCCAACCTGCCTTTGGAGACCATGCCATGAATTTTCTCGACGGTTCCCTCTACACTGAAAACCAGCAACCCCTGATCATCACGGCCGCGCCCTATGCGCCGTCGTGGGTGCCATCCGACTTTCCGGAAGACATCCCTGTCACGATGGAGCAGCAGATCCAGAAGGCAGTGGATTGCTACAACGCCGGCGCCACCGTGCTGCATCTGCACGTGCGCGAACTTGACGGCAAGGGCAGCAAGCGCCTGTCCAAGTTCAACGAGTTGATCGCCGGCGTGCGCAATGCAGTGCCCGAGATGATTATCCAGGTGGGCGGCTCGATCAGCTTCGCCCCGGAGACCGAAGGTGCAGCGGCCAAATGGCTGAGCGACGATACGCGCCACATGCTGGCCGAGCTCGATCCCAAGCCCGACCAGGTCACGGTCACGATCAATACCTCGCAGATGAACGTCGTAGAACATTGGGAGGATGCTGACGTAAAGGGAACCTCGATGGAGGATCCCGAGGTCTACAACGCCTACAAGGAGATGACCGTGCCGGCGCAGCCCGGCTGGGCCGAGGAGCACATCCGCCGCCTGAACGAAGCGGGCATCCAGAGCGCCTTCCAGTGCTACAACATCAACAGCTTCGAGTCGGTTGAGCGGTTGATTCGGCGTGGCATCTACAAGGGCCCACTGGTCATGAACTGGGTGGCCATCGGTGGCGGCATGGACGCACCGAATATCTACAACCTTGCCAACTTCGTGCGCGCCACGCCGGATGGCGCGGTGCTGACGGTGGAGAGCTCGATGCGCAACGTGCTGCCAGTCAACATGATGGGCATTGCGTTGGGCCTGCATGTGCGCTGCGGCATCGAGGACAACATCTGGAACCAGGCGCGCACGAAGAAGATGAGCACTGTCGAGCAGATCGAGCAACTGGTGCGCATCTCACGCGAGTTCGGCCGCAAGGTTGCCACCGCCCAGGAGGCGCGCGAGATTAGCAAGATCGGCGTGTTCTACGACACGGTGGAAGAGACCCTGCTGGCCAACGGCTTCGCGCCTAACCGCAACGGTGCTACTCAGGGCTTCCTGCGCAAGGCCGTCTGAACGGGCGAGGAAGCAGGCCATGCCGCACGTGGAAACGGCGCGATGAAGTCTGGCGATGCACCCACACCGTCCTGCTATGCCCGGCCTGCGCGACCACGTGGCGGTCTGCAAGGCGTGTGGTGCACCCAGCCTTTTCTGCGCTCTGACAGCGGGTTCGGCCGACAACGCGAAGGCGACTCAGGCGCCGCTCGATGCGGCCGATCCCGCGATGTATCTCGCCAGGCGCAACGGTCGCGACCGTGTGGACGCTGACCTCGGCGTTCCCGAGTCAGAGCTGTCGCCAGTCGCCGCCGCAGACCGACCGGTATCACTCAGGCAGGCTTAAGCAATCCAGACAGCGCCGTTCATTTCAATTGGCCGTTACGCCAATCACGCGGCGTCACGCCAAACCTTGAGGCGAACCAGTTCGTAAAAGAACTCTGTTGGTTATAGCCGAGCAGTGCCGCAACCCGTCCGATCGGATAACGCGGGTTGCTCATATAGCGCACGGCAAGTTCGCGCCGAACTTCCTCGACCAGTGCCGAGAACGTGGTATCAGCCGATCCAAGCTGCCGCTGCATGGTGCGTACGCTCAGACGCAAATGACGGGCAACCAGCTCGACCGTGGCCTGCTCGACGGGCAATAGCAGGTAGATCGCCTTGCGCACTTCCAGCGCGGTTGAATCCGCACCCGTTACGTAGAGTGGAGCGGCGAGGCTCTCGGCATAACGGACCAGTTCTGGGTCAGCCGACGGATTCGGGTAGTCGAGTTCGGCGGCCGCGCACACGAAACCGTTGAAATCGCTGCCGAACTCCAGCGGACAGCTGAAGAAGCGCCGATGAAACGTCAGATCAGCGGGCCCTGGGTGAGTGAAATGGACGGCGCGCGGTTTCCAGTAGTTGCCGAGCAGCGCGCTGGAGTGGCGCGCGAGAATACCAACTGCAAGTTCGATCGCCTGCTTTGTTGGTACACCCGGATCGACGACGAGTTCCTCCCGGATGGTGACCGTTTCCCCTGCGTCCTCGACGTACACGGCAAGCGCTTCGTTGAGCAGGTGCCGGAATTCGGCTGCGGCCAGCAACACCTCGCGCAGCGTGCGTTTGTGCGCGAGCAGGACATTGACCACGCCGGTCCCGAACTTGTGCCGGGTTTCCGCCATTTGCAGCGCGAAACCAGGGCACGACGCCTTTTCAGCGGTGAGTTCCAGTAACCGGCAGCACGCGGCGGCCGAAACGCGATCATCCGGATTCGCTAGCGTTGCGGGATCAAGCCCGACCTGCTGCGCGAGCTCGACCGGATTCAGTCCGAGCCGCCGCGTCACATCGAAATAGCCGCTCATCGCTACCGAGCGTAGCATCGTTTCCATCGCTTTCCCTCCAGCTCCGTAGGGCTGCGCCTCGCCTTCCGGCAATGAAATGCCTGCTGTGTGTGAATACCGGTGTTTACACGGGGTGGCATCGATCACTAAAAGGATGGCGTCTATTCGCAAAAGTGTAGCGCGCGATTGCCGTATTGTGCGAGCACTGCGGGTGGTACTCCCCGGCGTGCGCCGGGGAGTGACCGGATACACACAATCGGCCTCTTTGAACTGCCGGGCAAAGAACGCCGCTAACGAGAAAGACATGAAGGAGACGAATCATGCTCATGCAGCATGCTGAGCCCACGACGGGCGAGATTCTGGCAACACAAGCGGACGTGCCTGTCTATGCCTGGGTGGTATTTGCCTTGACGGTTGGATTGCTGCTCTCCGACTACATGTCGCGGCAGGTGTTGAATGCCGTGTTTCCACTGCTCAAGGCCACGTGGGAGCTTTCTGACACACGGCTGGGTTCGCTTAGCAGTGTCGTCGCGCTGATGGTTGGCGTGCTCACGTTCCCGCTGTCGGTGCTTGCCGACCGCTGGGGCCGCGTGAAGAGCATCGTCCTGATGGCGGCGATGTGGAGTCTCGCGACGCTGGGCTGCGCGATCGCGACGAACTACGGCGAAATGCTGCTTGCGCGTGCCTTCGTGGGCATCGGCGAAGCCGCTTACGGCAGTGTCGGTATCGCGGTTGTCCTGAGCATCTTTCCGGCGCGACTGCGCTCCACGCTCACCGGCGCTTTCATGGCGGGCGGGGCGTTTGGCTCAGTGCTGGGCATGGCGCTCGGTGGTGCGGTCGCGGCTCACCTGGGCTGGCGTTCGGCGTTCGGTGCAATGGCGGCCATGGGGATCGTGCTGGTGATCGTCTACCGGTTTGTCGTCACCGAAAAGCGTCTCGCGCTGCTCCAGCCAGCAAGCATGAGCAGGCAGGGGCTCGGTGTGCGCATGAGTTTTCGCGCGCTGATGAAGGGGCTCTTTTCGACGAAGTCCGTCGTGTGTGCGTATGTCGGCAGCGGCATCCATCTACTCGTCCCGGCCGCTGTCTGGGCGTGGATGCCGAGCTTCCTGAGCCGCTACTACGGCATGACCACCGACAAGGCTGCAATCAGCGCGGCGGTGTTTGTGCTGGTGACGGGCCTTGGCATGGTGGTGTGCGGAAATCTGGCCGACCGGCTCAGCAAGAAAGCACGGGAAAAGAAATGGGGCGCCGCGATCGCCTTCTGCCTGGCGTGCTTCACGCTGCTCGCGATTGGTTTCCGCATGCCGGCGGGTCCGTTGCAACTCGTTTTGATCGGCGTCGGCATGTTCTTCAGCGCAGGCGCGAGCGGCCCCTCGGGCGCGATGGTGGCGAACCTCACGCCGCCGCCGATTCATTCGTCCGCGTTTGCGACTCTGACGCTGGCGAACAATCTGCTGGGCCTGGCACCCGCTGCCGTTCTGACGGGCATCATCGCCGACCGGATCGGGCTGCTCGGCGCGTTGCAACTCGTTCCGTTTGCGCCTCTCATCGCCGCAGTCGCGTTTTTCATCGGCAAGCGGAATTACGGCGGCGATCTGGACCGCCTGGACGCCCTGCGCGAGCAGGCCGCATGCTGAGCGGGTTCTCACCCCGCGACGGTGCCGTTCGCTCGCTCACGACGCGACGGCTCCGGTTTTTAAAAACATAAACTGACCCAAAGCCGGTGGGGCTTCCCGCCGGCGACTAGAGCAGACCATCTACACACGTCGGCGCTGGCCGCGGCTGCTCATGGGCACAACCCAAGACTGATCTGGCGAAGACGCCAGGGGTAAGACGAGCAGTTTCGCCTGCAAGCGAAATCGATTTTGCAGTTTGAGCAATGAGGAGATTGAACATGGCAAAAGCAGTGCGATTCCATGAAACCGGTGGTCCCGAAGTCTTGCGCTACGAGGACGTTGAAGTGGGCGAACCGGGCCCCGGACAGGTCCGCCTGCGCCATGAGGCTGTGGGTCTGAATTTCGCCGACACCTACTTCCGCAGCGGTCTGTACCCGGTCCCGCTGCCTGCGGGCATGGGCGTCGAGGCCGCGGGTGTGGTCGAGGCCGTCGGCCCCGATGTGGCAAACGTCGCCGTCGGCGATCGTGTGACCTACACCGGCTTTATCAACACGCTCGGCGCCTACAGCACCGAACGCGTGATCCCGGCCGCGCCACTCATCAAGCTGCCGGACGCGATTTCCTGCGAGACGGCTGCCGGTATGACAATGCGAGGCCTGACCTCGTCCTATCTGGTGCGCCGCATTTACGACTTCAAGGCGGGCGACACCATCCTGCTGCATGCGGCCGCCGGCGGTGTCGGCCTGATCGTGTCGCAATGGGCGAAGCTGCTGGGTCTCACCGTGATCGGCACGGTTTCGTCTGAAGCCAAGGGCGAGGTGGCCCGCGCGCATGGCTGCGACCACATCATCTACTACAGCCGGGAAGACGTCGCGAAACGCGTGCGCGAACTGACCAATGGCGTCGGCGTGAATGTGGTGTTCGACAGCGTCGGCAAGGATACCTTCGAGGGATCGCTCGATTCGCTCAAGCGGCGTGGCCTGATGGTCTGTGTCGGCACGGCTTCCGGCCCGATCCCGCCATTCAATCCGCAGACTCTCGCGATGAAGGGCTCGCTCTACCTGACCCGCCCGGCGCTGGCGGACTACATCGCCGACCCCGCCGAGAAGAACGAACTCGCCGGCGAAATCTTCGGGCACATCGCCGCGGGCCGCATCAAGATCGAACTGAACCAGCGCTACGTGCTTGAGGATGCGGCGCAAGCTCACCGGGACCTGGAATCGCGCAAGACGACCGGCTCGTCGGTCTTCGTCATCTGAGGGGAAAGCCATGCGAGTCGAACAATTGACCTGCACGATCGGCGCCGAGCTGGTCGGTGTGAATCTCGCCGATGCCATCCACGATGATGGTCTGTTTGCCGAGATCCGGACGGCGCTGCTGAAGCATCGCGTTCTGTTCCTGCGCGACCAGGACATCACGCGCACCGAGCATGTTGCGTTTGCGCGCCGCTTCGGCGAACTGGAAGACCATCCAGTCGCAGGCAGCGATCCCGAGCATCGGGGCCTCGTGCGCATCTACAAGACCCCGGATCAGCCCAACGACCGCTACGAAAACGCGTGGCACGCGGATGCTACCTGGCGCGAAGCGCCGCAATTCGGTGCCGTCCTTCGCTGCGTAGAGTGCCCGCCGGTTGGGGGCGACACGATGTGGGCGAACATGGCGCTTGCGTATGAGAACCTGCCTGCGCACGTGAAGGAGCAGATCGCCGACCTGCGCGCACGCCACAGCATCGAGGCAAGTTTCGGTGCGGTGATGCCGATCGAGAAACGCCTCGCGCTGAAGGCCCAGTATCCGGACGCGGAGCACCCGGTCGTGCGCACGCACCCTGAGACGGGCGAGAAGGTGCTGTTCGTGAGCGCCTTCGCCACCCATTTCACCAACTATCACACGCCGGCTCGGGTGCGCTTCGGGCAGGACGCCAATCCGGGCGCAGGCGATCTGTTGCGCTATCTCATCAGCCAGGCGTACATCCCGGAGTACCAGGTGCGCTGGCGCTGGAAACCCAACAGCATCGCGATCTGGGACAACCGCAGCACGCAGCACTATGCGGTGATGGACTACCCGCCGTGTCACCGCAAGATGGAACGCGCCGGAATTATCGGCGACAAGCCGTACTGACCGGGCAGGAGGCCGCTTCATGAATCTCGATACGACACCGACCATTCTGATGGCGCGACTGGGGCAGTCGCCTCGTTGACCTCAGCGAGGTGGGTCACCTTAACCAGGTGGCTGGCCTTGATGAATGCCCGGCGGGGACGAACTGCTCGCCTTCTTTGACGGCCGGGTTGCAAAGTGGAAGCCGGACGCAGTGGTCTCCGTCGAATCGGTCCCGCTCGGTGCGACCGGCAAGGTACTCAAGCACCAGTTGCGGGAGCAGTACGGGGACTTTACCTGTCGGCCTGCTACGCCGACGTGGCAGCAATGCAGTTTCATTCAAGCAACAACCGATAAACCGCCGGGGTCCGCCCGGCGCAAGCAAAACCGGAGGAGGCAGAATGAAATCGAAGCTGAGCAGCACTGCGGCGTTGGTGATGTTCGCCACCGCCGCCCATGCCCAGTCGTCGGTCACGCTCTACGGCGTACTCGACACTGGACTGCTGTATCAAAGCACCTCGGCGGCAACGTTCCTGCCAACCGCGCGAAACCAGGGGCATACCTATCAACTCAAGGACGGTGGCATCTATTCCAGCTACTGGGGCCTGAAGGGAAGCGAGGACATCGGCGGTGGCTACAAGATCACCTTCAAGCTGCAAGGCACATTCAACACCGCGAACGGCAAGTTCGGCCTCGCCGACACGCCTGGCACGACCGCAATCTTCAACCAGTTCGCGACGGTTGGGGCATCCGGCCCGTTCGGCACGATCGACGCCGGCCGGCAGATCATCCCGATGATCTACGCGATGGCGGAAACCGACGTCCGCGGCGCACAGTATTTCGGCAGTATCCTGACTGCCTGGCTGGGCATCAATCAGGCGGCCGGCTGGCCCGGCACCAGCACGAACGCCCCGATCGGCGCCCTGTATGACAGCAACGCGCTGGTCTACAATTCGCCGAAATTCTATGGCGCGTCGCTCGCGCTCGAGTACGCACCGGGCGGCGTCGCCGGCCAGTTCCAGGGCGGCACGCGCGAGTCGGCCGTGCTCAAGTATTCGAACTACGGTCTGAATCTGTCCGCCGTGTATTACAACGGCCATGACACCAATCCGTTCCCGCTGACTTACCCGGCGGCGCCGGCTGTGCCGGCCACGGGTCTGGCCAACAATCGCTTCTACTATTTCGGTGCGATGTACACGATCGCCGGATTTTCGATCTCGGGCTCGTACGGCGTCGGCAAGAACCCGGCGAAAAGCAACACCGCGGACTTCGAAATGGCATCGGGTGGCATCGGCTACCAGTTCAACCCGAGCTTCAAGATCACTTCCGGCTACTACTACCTGAAGGACCGGAACAATTCGGCGAATCACTCGAGCGAAGTCGCAGTGGGTGCCGAATACAACCTGTCCCAGAGAACCAGGGCGTACGCGCAGGTCGGGTATGTCGGCAACAAGGGGACCATGAACCAGACGATCATCTATGGGGCTCCGGTTGCGCCGGGCATGTCAACCACGGCGGCGATGATCGGCATCCGCCATACCTTCTGATTCCGCAACCCGCGAACCACAACTAGCAACCGGAGTATTCAATGAAGAGCATAAAGACATTCAGGCTGGCTGTTGGAGCCGTAATCGTTGCAACATCCATTACCGCATGGTCCCAGACCAGCGAAACGACCAGTGCGCCGGGCGCATCCGCGATGGCGGCGTCGGGTTCAACGGCGCCGGCTACTGGAAGAAAGGCAAATCGGGCTCTGCGCCGGCAGGTTTATAACGCCATCTCGAAGCACAAGGAGATCAGTGCCGGAAATATCAGCGTCGTCGCAAGAGACGGCGCGGTGACGCTCACTGGCACGGTCACGGACGCTTCCCAGGTGGGCAAGGTCGCGGAAATTGCGCAGGGCGTTCCCGGAGTAACTTCGGTCACCAACAAGCTGACCGTGCAAAAACCATTTGGCGGCATGTAAGCTGCCGTAGTCGGCACGAGAGTGCGGCGGGGGCCGATATGAGTCGGTCCCGCGACCTCCACCGGCAGTGTCGACTTCCGATCAGGCGGCCTCGCGCCGCTTCTCAGGTTTTTCCTCGCCGCCGAGTGGCTCGACGATGCTCGCCAGTCTGCCGAAAATGGCGTTGATGAAGGAGAGAGCAGCAGCACAAATGCCGCTCGGTCGAGGCACATATCCCCAGCGAAGCGGGCTGCAAACAGCAGGTATTGATGCAGCCGGACGCCATGAATGCACGCCAGGAAACTGTCGTGCCGTTGGGAACGGCCGGTGCCTGTTGTATGGAGAGCGTTCGCGATGCAAGACCGCTGGCCGCCCCGCATGCAGCAGGGGCGGCTCTCGGGGCAATTGGTTGTGGCTTCAGACTGCTCCGCCGTTGGGGGAAATGATCTGGCCCACCAGATAGTGATTGTCGGACGCGAGGTAGACGGCAAGCGAAGCGTACTCCTC
The DNA here is from genome assembly GCF_050435685.1 of Paraburkholderia sp. GAS448. Lineage (NCBI taxonomy): Bacteria > Pseudomonadati > Pseudomonadota > Betaproteobacteria > Burkholderiales > Burkholderiaceae > Paraburkholderia > Paraburkholderia sp. GAS448. The sequence continues at coordinate 47,154 of NZ_JBNDKT010000044.1, read as the reverse complement.
CATCTTGCCAAACCGGCCGAGCGGAATGAGCTGCATAAGCCTGTTCTTTTGCTCCTCGGTGGAACGGGCGAAGTACTTTTCGAAGTCCGGCGTCTGGATGCCGCCCGGCGCGATCGCATTCACGTAGATGTTCCCGCCGGCCACTTCTGCCGCCACCGTCCGCGTGAATGTAATCACTGCACCTTTCGTCGCGGAATAGTGCGGACTGTGGGCGCTGATGGTGGACATCCCGGCAATCGACGCAATGTTGATGATCTTGCCGCTGCCTTGGACCTCCATGATCCGCAATGCTTCGCGCGTGCAGTAGAACACGCCGTGAACATTGACGCCCCAGTAGCGATGCCATTGTTCGTCTGACATCGAGCTGGTAAAGCCCAGCGCCTGCCTGGGCATTGGCGTTGTCATGTAATCCCAATGCCTGTTGCGCCGTGCGTCGTCTTCGGGACCGATCGGGCCGATTCCCGCGTTGTTGACCAGCACGTCCAGTCGACCAAAGCGCGCCTTGATGCTCGCGAAGAGTTCCCCCACCTGAGCGCTGGAGGAAACGTCGCATACCTTGGCGATGCATTCGTGCGCCCCCGCGGCGGTCACTTCCTCACGGGCGGCGTTCAGGTTCTCCTCGTTGACGTCGCATATGATGACCTGGCTGCCGGCACGCGCATAAGCCAGTGCAATGCTCTTTCCGAGACCTCGCGCACCGCCCGTCACGAGGGCGATCTTGTTATCCAGTGTCATACGACTGCTCCATTCAGGTTGCGATCAAACTAAAGCCGGCCTCAAGGGGAAGGTGATCCGGCCTATGTGCCACAAGACTACCGGGAGCGTCGCCCTGAAAGCTCCCCCCAGCAGCGGGGGGCCGGGTTTTCAGGAGTTTCGCCGCGCGAGAGCAGACCGGTAAGCTTCTCGAAAACATCCACGGCTTTTGGAGAGGCGAATGAATTCAGTTGAAGTCTCAACTTTGAGAGGACAGGTCGCTGTCGTGACGGGCGCAGGTCGCGGCATCGGCCGCGCTATTGCGCTTGCCTACGCGAAAGCTGGGGCAGCCGTCGTGTGCAGCGCACGCTCAGGCGACGAGATCGACGAAACCGCCGCCTTGATCACCGCGCACGGCGGTCGAGCGATCGCGATCGCCTCGGACGTAACGGACTACGAGTCGGTCGAGGCACTGTTTGCAGAAGCGGTTCGGGCGTTCGACGGGGTGGACATCGTGGTCGCCAATGCCGGTGTGGGCACCGTGACCGGGACGGTCGAACACTCTGATCCAAAACTGTGGAAACAGGTTATCGACGTGAACCTCGTTGGCGCGTTTCATACCGCGCGTGCGGCGATTCCGCATCTGCGCCGGCGTGGTTCGGGCAAGATTATCCTGTTGGGCTCGGGGCTGCGGCAGCGTCCGAACGCCAATCTGTCCGCCTATGGCAGTTCGAAGGCGGGTATGTGGCTGCTCACGCAAACCCTTGCGCTGGAGCTCCAGGACGCCAACATCAGCGTCAATGAGCTGATCCCCGGGCCGGTGCGTACCGCGATGACTGACTTCGGAGGCAAGTGTCAGTTCAATGAGGAGTGGGTCAAGGAACCGGAGGACGTCGTTCCGCTCGCGATGCTCCTTGCCAGCCAGCCGGATTTCGGCCCATCCGCACAAAGCTTCAGTCTGATGCGCCGCGCCTGAAGGCTTTCGGCTCGAACTCCATGAACGAATAGAGGGGCGCCGCGCGCCCCGGGAGATCTGAATGAGTGAAACCGCCTTGCATACGCGAGCTGCCTTCAGCCATATGGAGAACGGGACGGCAGAAGACTGGACCGTCATCCTCGCGGAATTCTCGACGTTTACGAAGTCGCTGCCCGATCGCGTGCTGACGCACCTGCGGCTGCTCGAAGGGGACTGCGGTGGATTTCCGGTCGACCGCCTGACGCATTCGCTTCAGACAGCCACGCTTGCCCATCGGGACGGGCGCGACGAGGAGTACGTGGTGTGCGCGCTGCTGCACGATATAGGCGATACGCTGGGTAGCTTCAACCATCCTGACATCGCGGCTGCGATCCTCAAGCCATTCGTACAGCCGGAGAATCTATGGATGCTTGAGAAGCACGGCATCTTCCAGGGCTACTATTTCTTCCACCATCTGGGTCAGGATCGCCACCTCCGGGAGCAGTTCAGGAACCAGCCCGAGTTGTTCGAACGAACGGCGGAGTTTTGCCAGAAATACGACGCAGCCGCGTTCATGACCGACTACGACACTCTGCCGTTGTCGTTCTTCGAGCCGATGGTCAGGCGTGTGCTGTCGAAGCCACGCAAGTCGCTCTATGTGATGCAGAACGCCGATTGATTCCTGCGACGGAAGTTTTGACCGCCGTCCACGATAGGGTCGAACAAACAGAGGAATACAGAATGAAATGCATTGTCTGGATGGATGGAAAATGCAGTCGGCGGGGCGCTCATGCGCGTTGAACAACTGACTTGCGCGATCGGAGCGGAGATCATCGGCGTCAAACTCGCCGACGCGATTCACGACGATGGTCTTTTCGCCACACTACGCGGCCTGCTGCTCCGGCATCGCGTACTGTTCCTGCGTGACCAGGACTTCACCCGTGCCGAGCACGTCGCGTTCGCGCGACGTTTTGGGGAGCTGGAGGATCATCCGGTAGCTGGCAGCGATCCGGAGCATCCGGGCCTTGTGCGCATCTGCAAGTCCCCCGACGTGCCAAACGACCGGTATGAAAACGTCTGGCATACCGACGCCACATGGCGCGAGGCACCACCGTTCGGTTGCGTGCTGCGCTGCGTGGAGTGCCCGCCGTTGGGCGGCGACACCATGTGGGCGAACATGGTGCTCGCCTATGAGAATCTGCCGACACGCATCAGGGCGCAGATCCTGGAGCTGCGCGCGCGGCACAGCATCGAGGCGAGCTTTGGTGCGGCGATGCCGATGGAAAAGCGCCTCGCGCTGAAGGCCCAGTACCCGGACGCTGAGCATCCGGTGGTCCGAACCCACCCGGAGACAGGGGAGAAGATCCTGTTCGTCAACGCGTTCACGACACACTTTACGAATTACCACACGGCTGCGCGAGTGCGGTCCGGGCAGGACTACAACCCGGGAGGCGGCCAGCTGCTGGCCTATCTGATCAGCCAGGCATACATCCCGGAGCACCAGGTGCGCTGGCGCTGGACGAAGAACAGCGTTGCAATCTGGGACAACCGCTGCACTCAACACTACGCGGTGATGGACTATCCCCCGTGCCACCGCAAGATGGAACGCGCCGGCATCATTGGCGACGTGCCTTACTGATCTTCGCACGGGTCGAATATCAGGAGGAACTCCCGCAACGCCAACATCAAAAGGGCGTGCTTGCTCCGCCCATCAGAACGCATAACAGCCACAAACAACAGGAGGAGAACCACAATGGGACTGAATTTATCCGAAACCGGAAGCACCGGTCTAGCCGGCGTGTCACGACGCTCACGGGCCTACCCGTGGGCTGTAACTGCGCTTGTACTTGGCCTTCTTCTTTCTGACTACATGTCGCGGCAGGTACTGAGCGCCGTGTTCCCTCAATTGAAGGCCGCGTGGAACCTGACTGATGCGCAACTGGGCAGCCTGAGCGGCGTTGTTGCGCTGATGGTCGGGATACTGACCATGCCATTGTCGCTGCTGGCAGATCGCTGGGGCCGCGCGCGCAGCATCGCGGTGATGGCGGTGGTATGGAGTGTCGCCACACTGGGCTGCGCGTTCGCGGCGAACTATGGCCAGATGCTGGCCGCGCGGTTCTTTGTTGGCGTGGGCGAGGCGGCCTACGGCAGCGTCGGGCTGGCCGTGATCATGAGCGTCTTTCCGCCAAAGGTGCGCGCGACACTGGCAGGAGCTTTTACGTCGGCCGGGATCTTCGGAGCCGTACTGGGCACGGCGCTTGGCGGCTCCGTTGCGGCCCACTATGGCTGGCGTGGCGCGTTTTCGGCTATGGCCGTCTTCGGGCTGGTCGTGACCGCCGTGTATTGCCTGATCGTCACGGAGGGCAGGCTGGCGCGCCACGCTCACCAGAGTGCGGCCGTGCGGACAGGTGCGGGTCTTTCGGTTTGGGATACCCTTCGCTCTGTTTTCGGCTCGCGTGCCCTGATCTGCGCTTACCTCGGCGGTGGCCTCCAGTCCTTTGCGCTATATTCGCTGCTGGCCTGGATGCCGAGCTATCTCAACCGTTACTACGGGATGGCGCCGGGCAAGGCGGCCATGTCTGCGGCGGGAATGTTCGTCCTGAGCGGTATCGGAATGACGCTCTGCGGGGTGCTGACTGACTGGGCGGGCCGTGGGGCTCCAGCCCGCAAGGTTTCATTTGGCATCGGCTTTTGCCTGTTGTCGTGTGTGGTGCTCTCTGTCGCATTCCGCCTGCCTGTTGGCAATGCGCAGATCATCCTTATCGCACTCGGCGCACTGGTGGCCGCCGGTCCGTGGGGGCCAGCAGGCGCGTCGGTCGCGAACCTCGCGAATCCCGTCGTTCACGCCACCGCTCTTGCGGTCCTCGCCCTGGCGTACAACCTGATGGGTGCGGCTCCGGGTCCCTTCATTACCGGGGTGCTTGCGGACAAGGTAGGCTTGCTCAGCGCGCTTCAACTTGCGCAACTGGTATCAATTCCGGCAGCCATGGCGTTTGCGCTTTGCCGGCGTACCTATCTGCGGGACCTGCCGGACGCCGCACGGTCGGGTGACAAATCCTGATGCTCGCGGCCGCGAGGGGGCAAACTCTTCGCGGCCAGGCTGTCCCTCTATCAGCAGGCAAGCGGCAGACCCGCTTCCCTGCGAACATGGTCCACCGCGGAGATGTCACCGTTGGCCGCTTCCAGAAGGACCTTCCATCCGTAGGTACGGTTCGAAAGCCAGTCGGCGAGCCTATCGATGTCCACGTCTTCCCCGGGTTCGCCAAGACCGCCTGCCAGCTGTTCGGTCCACAGCGCCATGGCGAGTGTGATGACCTTGTCCGCGTCCTCTTCTGTTGCTCCGGTCCCGAGCCGTTCCGTGACGCAGTGCGTCATCGACCAGACGCATATCTCCGTTAACCGCAGTTCGCCATCTGGGGCTGGGTCGGACCTTTGCGCATCGGCGTAATCGGCATAGCCGGCATCGCGGGCCATCGCGTCGAGCGCATCACGTTCGGATCTGGCGTGGTATTCGCCAAGCACAACTCCTGAAAACGTATCTTCGATCCGGAAGGTTTTCATGTGCTTCTCCAGCCGCCAGTTCTCAGGGCACGGTAGATGCGGCGCATCCGCAAAGGAAATCATACGCGTGCCTCGCGATACGTGTTACGTCAACCCGCCGAGGTGTACGCGGTCCAGCCGTCTCGAGGACCTGGGTCGTTAGACCCGGCACGGGCGCCCGCGCAGCGGTCGGATTTCGCGTAGGCGATCGGACGTGCTGGTTCGTCGGACTCGTATCCGTTCGAGGAACGGCGATCTGTGCCGATAACGTCAGGTACCTGGCGAACAGTGGGTCATCCATGACCGGTCGCGTACTTCTCGTGTATGGGCGCAAGATGCAGGGTGCGTGCGGAAAAACTGTTCCGTTCGAGAAGGGGCAACTGGAGAGCGTGCGTCGGAATGACGTCCGCGACGGCGCCCGGGAAGTGCGCCGGAGCCAGGAAGCGGGTAGTTCTGGTTAGTTCTAGAGAGGCTTCTTTACCGGCTCGACGCTCGTCATCCCGTGCTCGTACGCAAGACGCGCAGCCTCGTCGCCATGGAAGCGTTCATTGAACGTCTGCTCCGCGCTCTGACTTCCCAGGGCGGCGGACGCGCCGAGATAATAGGCTGCCTGCGTTGCCCCATCAGGATCCGGATAGGCTGTCAGGTAGCTGTAGCCTGAAATAGCGCTTGCCAGAGCGCCGCCGGCAAGGAGTATCGCACCAAAGAGTTCCTGTTTCATTATGGTTTTCGGTCCTCCGCAAGTCCTCCGACGAGATTTGCGGGCAGGACGATTTGTAGCATTTGGTTGAATTCGCAATCAGTGCGACGTTCAGGTCGTGGTATTGCCAGTCTGTTGTCAGCATCCCCAGCCAGAGCTGCGTGCGGCAGATCAACTGGCCAATTTTCAGATGCTTCCCCTGAATGCGAGCGCGTAGCCCACAGCTTTCTCATGAAGCATGTCGTTCAGTTCCTCACGACTCGCGTCGTCTGGGCGTACGGCAACTGGCGCCGATGTGGCCCAGCGCGCAGAAATGCTCACAACCTGGTTGATGCAATTTCGCAGCGCTCCAGCGGTCGGCTTTGAGCGACAGGTGTTGTCAGCCTTCACTGCTATTTCGAGCGCCGTAGCGGTCACCCATCGCTCGCGTGACTCGTGGGACGTCGTGACCGTTCCGAAAGCTGCCAGGACCATCAGTGTCGCAAGGAGCCGGGTCACGGATCGACTCCGCGGTGTGCTTCATGCGCGGCGGCGAGTGTGACGATCGCCCTGCGCCGATGATGCTTGCCCGGACGAACCGCGCGGATGCTCGCGCCTGTCGGGGATACGACCCGACGGGTGAGGAAGCGGCCAGCAACGGAAAAGTGCATGGATTCGAAAATCACATGTGCATGCGCGTCGATGAGAAGGGGGTTAAACCATGAAGTGGTTCCTTCCTCGTCGACGAGATACATGTCGCCTTGCATATCGATCACCTTCAGCCCGGCGCGGTCGCTCGCGCGACGAATCAGGCCGCCGTCTGCCGCGCGAACACGATCGACGTGCATCCCGCTTGATTGGCGTTGGGTGGACGAAAGGTCGCACAGATAGCTAAGCATTTGTCACTCCATCGGTGGGGAGGTGTCGCGGACGTCTTCGGTAAGCGAGCGCCACAGCCCCACTGGAACCCCGCTGCATTGTGCGGGGATATCGGGAAAAGAACGTACGAACGCTAATCGGCATAACTGCACCGGGATGTAGCTCCGCGACAGAATTTTTTTCACGCAGATGAAAGGGCACAAACAAACGCGCACGGCGCGATGCCTCGTCGCGAATCTTGTTGTGCTGTCATCTATATTGGGCAGGCATCAGAGATGCGCAGTTCTGCTTGCTTCGGCGATCCGCGCCCGGCGCGTCAAACTGTCGCGAGCCTGACGTCCTGGGATTTGACGAACGCTACGACCTGATCGCCGGTTTTCAGGCCGATCTGGTCCAGTAACCGATTCTCTATGACGGAGGTAAGGATTCCGGTCGTCGTCGCGATGTCCACTTCAGAACGATGGGGGCCGCGGATGATCTCTACAATCTTCCCGGGGAACTGATTGCGAATGCGCGTTGTTGAAATGTCCATTATTCGCAGCTTGAGCCCCGTCCCGATCAGAGAACGAGACCTTACCGCAAGGCGTTGGCTTGCGGGAATTGGGGTTTTCCGCATTTTATGGGGCGAACCAATGGAAACTATTGGAAACGTCGATAGTTGCTATAACAAATAGAAAGTTGCGCAGGCAACATAGTATGCCTATCATGGCGTGCGTATAGATAGCATGCCCGCAATACTTCTCCGAAATATTTCCGGACATGCGCCAGAAAAATGGAGGTCTCTCGTGGACCATGGCGCCCGAACGCAAGAAGAAAAACTGGATATCAAGACAACGACCTGCTACATGTGCGCATGCCGCTGCGGCATCCGTGTGCATATGCGCGAAGGGGAAGTCCGATACATCGACGGCAACCCGGACCACCCGCTCAATCAGGGCGTCATCTGCGCGAAGGGGTCCTCCGGGATCATGAAGCAGTATTCACCTGCTCGCCTGACGCAACCCCTGATGCGAAAGCCCGGGGCCGAGCGGGGTACCGCGCAGTTCGTGCCCGTTTCATGGGAAATGGCGCTGGAGATCATTGAGAAGCGTCTCACGCATCTTCGAGCAACCGACCCCAAAAAATTTGCACTCTTCACCGGTCGCGACCAGATGCAGGCGTTGACGGGTCTCTTTGCGAAACAGTTCGGCACGCCCAACTACGCCGCGCATGGCGGATTCTGCTCTGCGAACATGGCTGCGGGCATGATCTACACGATCGGCGGTTCATTCTGGGAGTTCGGCGGTCCGGACCTCGATCACGCGAAGCTGTTCATCATGATCGGCACGGCGGAGGATCACCATTCGAACCCGCTGAAGATCGCCCTTTCGAAGTTCAAGCGAGCGGGTGGCCGTTTCATCGCGATCAATCCGATTCGCACGGGCTATGCGGCGATCGCCGACGAGTGGGTGCCCATCCGTCCGGGCACGGACGGTGCACTTTTCATGGCGCTGATCCATGAACTGATCAAGGCCGACGCGTACGACCACGAGTTCGTCAAGCGGTACACAAACGCGGGCGAGCTTCTGGACATGAGGATCGAGAGCGAAACGTTTGGCCTGTTCGTGAAGGATCCCGCGTACCCGGAGGTGAATCCGCTGTACCCGCAGAACCACCTGTGGTGGGACGTGAAGACCCAGAAGGCGGTTCAGCACCACGCGCCCGATGCCGAGCCCGCGATAGACGGGCACTATGTACTTCCCGACGGCACGCGGGTGGCACCGTCTTTCACCTTGTTGCGTCAGCGCGTGGCTGAGACGACGCCTGAGTGGGCAGAGAACATTACGGGCATCGCCGCAGAAACGATCCGGCGGATCGCGCGCGAGATGGCGCAGACCGCTCGCGACCACAAGATCACGCTGCCCATCGAGTGGACGGATTCCTGGGGTGTGAAGCACGAGACGGTGACTGGCAATCCCATCGCCTTCCACGCGATGCGGGGACTTGCCGCGCACTCGAACGGCTTCCAGTCGATCCGCGCGCTCGCCATACTGATGTCGCTGCTGGGTACGATCGACCGGCCGGGTGGCTTCCGTCACAAGTCACCCTACCCGCGCGCGGTACCGCCGTCGGCGAAACCACCCAACAGTCCGAATGACGTCAAGCCGAATACGCCGCTTCCGGCTGGCCCACTTGGCTGGCCCGCGGCACCCGGGGACCTCTTCATTGATGAGGCGGGTGGGCCGGTTCGCATCGACAAGGCCTTCTCATGGGAATACCCGCTGGCCGTGCATGGCCTGATGCACAACGTCATCACGAACGCGTGGCGCGGCGACCCGTACCCGATCGACACGCTGCTGATTTTCATGGCCAACATGGCCTGGAATTCGTCGATGAACACCAGCGAGGTCCGCAAGATGCTGACCGACCGCAGGCCCGACGGGCAATACAAGATCCCTTTCCTCGTGGTGTGTGACGCATTCCAGTCTGAGATGACGGCCTTCGCCGATCTGATCCTTCCGGATACGACCTATCTGGAGCGGCACGACGCAATGTCGATGCTGGACCGGCCGATTTCGGAATTCGACGGGCCTGTGGATTCCGTGCGGGTGCCGGTGCTGCCGCCAACGGGCGAGTGCCGCCCGTTCCAGGACGTTCTGGTCGAACTGGCGGGGCGGCTGAAGCTACCCGCGTTCACGACCGCCGACGGCAGGCGCAAGTTCAAGGACTATCCGGATTTCATCGTCAACTTCCAGACTGCGCCCGATTCCGGCGTGGGCTTCCTGATCGGCTGGCGTGGCAAGGATGGCGACAAGGCACTCGTGGGCGAGCCCAATCCGCGGCAGTGGGAGGAGTACGCGAAGAACAACTGCGTCTTTCACTACACGCTGCCGGAAGAGATGCAGTACATGCGCAACGTCAACGGACCGTATATGAAGTTCGCGGTCGAGAAGGGCTTTCGCAAGTTTGGCGAGCCGATCATCATCCAGCTCTACTCGGAAGTCATGCAGAAGTTCCGCCTTGCGGCGCAGGGCAAGACGGCTGGGCGGCAGCCGCCTGAGCATCTTCGCGCGCGTGTCGAACACTATTTCGATCCGCTGCCGTTCTGGTACGCGCCGCTGGAGCTCGCCGCGACCGATCTGGAGCGGTTCCCGCTGGCGGCGGTCACGCAACGCCCAATGGCCATGTACCACTCGTGGGACTCGCAGAACGCGTGGCTGCGGCAGATTCACGGGGAAAACTATCTCTACATGAACCCGCGCATGGCGCAGGCAAACGGCATTGAGGATGGCGGCTGGATCTACGTCGAATCCCAATGGGGCAAGGTTCGCTGTATGGCGCGCTTCAGCGAGGCTGTCGAGCCCGGGACGGTATGGACATGGAACGCCATCGGCAAGGCCGCTGGCGCATGGAATCTCGGCCCGGACGCCAACGAGTCGCAACGGGGCTTCCTCCTGAATCACCTGATCACCGAAGAATTGCCAGCAGGGGACGGCGAGAGGCGCTACTCGAACTCCGATCCGATCACGGGACAGGCCGCGTGGTACGACGTGCGTGTGCGCGTCTATCCAGCCGAGGCAGATGCTGACCACACGCTGCCGCAGTTCAGGCCCATGCAGCCGTTGCCGGGTTCCACCGGTGTGGTCGGGCGGGTCCAGGCGTACTTCGCGGGGCGCGGCGAGTTCGCCGGGCGTCTGCGCAGTTCTGTGAAGCGTAAGTAAGGAGGGCCCAGACATGACGCAAATGGCGCTGGTGATTGACCTGAACGTCTGTGTGGGGTGCCACGCATGTGTGACGAGTTGCAAGGAATGGAACACCTCCGGGCAGGCGGGGAGCCTCTCGGACGTGCGCCCCTATGACGCCGATCCCTCCGGGACGTTCTTCAACCGGGTGCAGACGTACGAGGCCGGCGAGTTTCCGGATTCCGACACCATTCACTTCCCGAAGTCCTGTCTGCATTGCGAAGACCCGCCGTGCGTGCCGGTATGTCCGACGGGGGCGAGCTTCAAGCGCAAGGAAGACGGGCTCGTGCTCGTCGACTACGACAAGTGCATTGGCTGCAAGTACTGTTCGTGGGCGTGTCCTTACGGCGCGCGCGAGCTCGACGAAGAACGCAAGGAGATGACGAAGTGCACGCTGTGCGCTGACCGCATCTACAACGAGGCGCTGCCCGAGCGCGACCGTAAGCCGGCGTGCGTGCTGGCGTGCCCAACGTCAGCGCGGATCTTCGGTGACATTCACGATCCCGAGTCCGACGCGTCAAAGGCGATCCAGGCGCGCGGCGGCTATCAGCTGATGCCGGAGTGGGGGACGAAGCCCTCAAACCACTATCTGCCCCGTCAGAAGACGACAGGCAGTTGCGGCAGTGGCTCGTGCGGATGCAAGAGCGGGGAATCGGTTGCGTCGCCCGCAGATGCGATCGAATACGGCGAACCCATCAACCTGGTAGACCTCGCGATTCAACGCGGCACGCCTGCGATGGCGCGCGAAAGGGTGCTCGATAAACAGTTGGACACAGGCAAGCTCAATCTGGCCGCCCTCGCAACGCGGGTGAAGTCGATGTTCGCGCGCGTGCGGCCCGCAGCGACGCAGGAGATTTGAATGAGACCGGCATTTTCTGTAGTGTTTCTGACCACGCTTTCCGGTGCCGGGCAAGGGCTGCTCATCGCGCTGTTCGGCGTGGACGTGCTAATGCGGCTGCATCCCGGATGGTCGCTGCTGCTAAGCGTGCCACCGCAGTTCTATGTATGTGGTACGGGGTTTGCCCTCGTGCTTGGCGTGCTGGGACTCGTCGCCGCGTTCTTCCATCTCGGCCGTCCGGAGCGCGCGTGGCGCGCCGTCGCTATGTGGCGCACGTCGTGGCTCTCGCGTGAGTGCCTGGTGCTGCCGGTGTTTCTCGCGACCACGTTTCTGTACGGTCTGGCGCACTGGTTCGATTCGCCGTGGTCGATCGCAATCGGTGCGATTGCCGTTATCGCGAGCATGGCGCTCTTCGTGTGCACGGCCATGATCTATGCGTGCCTGCGCTTCCTCCAGGAGTGGGCAACGCCGCTCACGCTGATCAATTTCGTGCTGCTGGGTTGTGCCTCAGGCTTCACGATCGCCACTGCGTGCGCCGCCCGATTGGCGCCGGACATCGTGCCCGTGATGGCGATCGCCGCCTGCGCTCTGACGGTGGCGGGTTGCGTCAGCCGGGTCGCAGCACTCGCGCGCAATGAGCGCCTGCATCCACGCTCGACGCTGCAGAGTGCCACTGGGATCAAGGCCGAACGTGTCACGCAGATCTCGCGCGGCTTTACAGCAAGCGCTTTCAATCTGCGCGAGTTTTTCCACGGTCAGTCGGACGCGACGATGCGCTGGGTGAAGTGGGGGTTCCTGTTCGGCGCGTTTCTTGTTCCACTAGCGCTGGTCGCGTCAGCGCTGCATCCCATGTCCGCGAAACTGCTTCTCCAGGCGTGCCTCGTCCAATATGCTGGGCTCCTCGCTGAGCGCTGGTTCTTCTTCGCCCAGGCTCGCCATCCGCAAAATCTGTATTACCAGCGAGCGGCCTGATCGATTTGCAGAGCACCCAAAGTGGCTATCGGACCGGATTCAGGAACCAGAGTCGATTTTGATTCAATCGGAGGAGGAGATACCTCATGTCTACCAGTCTTTCGGGCGGCACTGCCGCAGAGTTGAGTGGCAATGCCAGCACACAGCGTAGCCGCCGCGCCCCACAGCGTATGACCATTGCGACTGGCGACCCACTGATGTTGGCGCGCATGCGCGCCGACCGCGCATGCGCGGCGGTGAACTGGATCCTGCTGGCGGCATCGCTTGGCATCGGCTTGTACTTCGGTAATGGGTGGCGGGTGCTTGTGGGCGGACTGCCGCTCGCGATCGCGTCGACGGCCATGGCGTTTGCGATGCCAGGGCACCTGACGACCCGGCTGGTCTCAGCGATCACGTTCATGGGCAGCGCAGCGCTGATGATCGACGTCGGGCACGGCCAGGACAAGTTTCACTTCGTGGTGTTCATCCTGCTTTCGCTGCTCCTCGCTTACCGCGACGTTCGGGTCATTCTCCTGGCTACTGCGGTTGCGTCCTTACAGCAACTGGCCTTCAACTATTTCCAGGAGTGGGGCTGGGGCGTAACCGTATTCACCGAGACCGGATTTGACGTGGTGGCCCAGCATTGGGCCTTTCTGTGGCTCCAGGCGTTGTTCCTCGCGGCAATCTCAGCGCGTCAGGAGCGTGACGCACGCGAGGCAGGCGATCTGGCTGCGATGGCGCAAGGCATAGGTAGGGAGTCCGGTTACATCACCTTGGGCGAACCCACAGCGCGCCCGGTCAGCGATGTGGCAGGGTCTTTCCACGCGACGCTCGGGGCGGTGCGCAAAACGCTGCTGCAGGTGCGCGACAGTGTGGTGGAAGTCGCCGAAGCGGCGGCCGGCATAAGTGAGCGCAACATGGTTCTGTCGGATCGTACAGAGCAGCAGCGGCGCGCCCTCGAGGGCATCGTGGCGGCCATGGAGCAACTCAAGCAGAGCGTGCACGAAAACGCGGACCACGCGAGTTCAGCCAAAACGCTTGCGGGTTCGGCGAGCGACGTCACCACTCAGGGGCGCGAGGCGATCAATGAGGTGATCGAGACGATGGCCGAAATCTACAGTTCGTGCGAGCGCGTCACAGACATCATCGGCGTGATAGACAGCATCGCGTTCCAGACCAACATTCTCGCGCTTAACGCCTCCGTCGAGGCTGCGAGGGCGGGCGATCAGGGGCGCGGGTTCGCTGTGGTGGCCGCGGAAGTGCGTACTCTTGCACAACGGGCTGCCTCGGCGTCCAAAGAGATCCGGGAACTCATCGGTGAGTCGGTCGATCGTGCTCGCGCCGGCAATGGGCTGGTCGAACGCGCAGGCGATACCATGAGCGAGATGCTGGAGAACGTGACCCGGCTGTCTGCCATCGTTCACGAAATGGCGACGGCCACGGGAGCCCAGCGCGCAGGCATCGATCAGGTGGGGGCCAACATCGCTGGCATCGACGAGGCGATCCGTGAAAATGCGGCTCATGTGGCCGACACCGTGGAGCAGGTGAAGCACCAGCAAGGCCAGACCGACCTGCTGGCCAGCGCAGTCAAGGTCTTCCGGCTGGATTAGCCGCAAGCGAGCCAAAAGAGAAGGGGCGGCGCAGCCCATCGACACGCGCCGCCCCGTGGTGATCCTATCCGGTTAGCGGGCCGGGATCACAAGATGCTCACCGACGAGGATGAGGTTCGGGTTGGCCAGGTTGTTGCGGCGCTGAATCTCGCGGTAGCGCGAGCCGTTGCCGGGCTGCGCGGACGCAATGTGGTTAAGCGTATCGCCCTGACGCACGGCATAGGCGTGCTCGCCAGCGCCGGCGGCCGTCGTCTCCACCTGGTTGCTCACGAAGTACTTGCGCAGCAGGTCCAGGCAGGCCGGCGAACCTTTCGCCTTCGCGATCGCGGCGTTCAGGTAGATGGGCAGGTCACGGTCCGGCGCGCGAACGCCGATCTTGCAGGCGATGTTCGAGCCGTCGAGTTTGGTTTGCGCAAACTTCAAGTCCGTGCTCTTGATGGAATCGACGGCGAACGGATAGGCGGCAGCCTCACTGAGCGTGGCTCTCATTACAGCAGATTTCGGGCGAGAAACTTCGTCTGATCTGCCACGGCTTCTTCCCATAGCGGCCCGGTGTAGAGACCGAAGTGTCCGCATGGGTATGTCTTGACCTCGGCCTGGGGCGTGCGGCCAGCTGCCGTGTGAGCCAGATGGGCGGGGGCGAGATGCAGGTCGTGCTCGCCGATGCAGTAGAGCGTGGGACACTCGATCCTGCGCACGCCGGCGATCGGGCGGTATGTGCCGTAGAGCAGCGCGATGCGGGCGCAGACGCGGTTGACCCAGGTGGAACCCTCCGGCGTGACGCTCTGGAACCAGGGCAAGGCATCGGGCGCGGCCATGGCGGACCACGAACCCGGGTCGCCGGCAGCGGCGATATAGAACGGGGATAGCCCGATAAGGGCGCGCGCGGCGTCGTAGAGGCCCGCAAGCGTCAGGCGTGTCAGGTGCGCCAGGCCCAGCGGCGGAAGGTTGCGCAGTCCATCGCACATAGGTACCTGGGCGACGACGGCGGCGATCGCCGGGTCGCGCGAGGCCATCGTCAAGACATGGCCGCCGCTCAACGATGAGCCGAACAGGGCGATGCGCCGCGGGTCGATGTCGGGCAGGCGTCGTGCGTAGGCAATCGCCGCGTGCCAATCCTGCAATTGCCTGCGGATACTGAGCAACTGTCGCGGCGCGCCATCGCTCGCGCCGAAATGGCGGTAGTCAAAGAGCAGCACGGCCATACCGGCCTGCGTGAAGCGCTCGGCGTAAGCGTCGAGTCGCTGCTCGCGCACGGCCGAAAACCCGTGAGCCATTACGACGCAGGGAAGGGGGGCGATAGCGTCGACCGGGCGGAAAAGCCAGGCGGCACAGCGCGTGCCATTGGAAAGGAATTCGACGTCGCTTCGTGTCATCCGGTCGGTCTCGAAAAAATGGGGGGTTAGAAAAGACTGCGAGGCGGCTCGTGGAGGACCGGGCGGTGACTGGGTCGCCAAGGTTCGGCGCGATCTGGGCGAATGATGCCAGGTCCGCCTGGCGGCCGCATTACATTATTGATTTAACAACCAACTGCCAAGGCCTCGGAAACCCTGCATCGCAAAAGAGGCGGTACCGGTGGGCTGGCTTGCTACGGAAGTGGACGCGCCGCCCAGCCCCCGTTTCTCAGCGTGTGGGCTTGCCAGCGGCTCTTGTCGGGTTGCCTGGCCGCTGGGTTAGCCGATGAAGACGTGCGCCGGTCGGGCGTGCTCAGCTGCAATAGCCGACGGCCGAAAAAATGCCGTGTCCATGTATCGGAACGGCTTTCGGGGACGCCTTCAACCCGTTAGTGATAGTGCCAATTTGAGCCTGCGGCAGGACCGTCAGCCCGATCGAACAGGCAATTCACCAATGCCGTTGAGCCGGTCTGCAATGAAATCACGGAGAGCTTTAACCTTGGCAGAGAACCGGCGACTCGGCAGGTACGCCATGTAGATACGTTCGCCCGTCAGACGGTTGACCAGCCGATAGTCTGGCAACACCACTACCAGTTCGCCGCGTCGAACGTGCTCGCGAATGAGCCACACCTCGAAGTCACAGATTCCTCCGCCCGCACAGGTTGCTTGCAGAAGCAGTTCGTTGTGATCTGCCTGCAGGTTCCCTTTGGGGAGAACGGAGTGGCGGACGTCATCGAGCACAAAATGCCAGTAGGGGTCGCCATCTGGATGCAGGTAACGCAGGCAGTTATGCCGTTGCAGGTCGTCGGGATGCCTCGGTGTGCCGCATCGCGCAAGATAGCCAGGCGTCGCGCACAACACCGTCTGGTTGCTGCTGATCGATTGTGCAATCAAATTGTCAAGGTGGTTTTCACCCTCATGGATGTCCAGATCGAAACCCTCGGTCAGCAAGTCGCCATGGTTATCGGTCAGCCGGACATCCAGTTGAATGTGCGGGTACGCTCCGAGGAATGGCACGATCAACGGCGCAAGATGCAGGCGTCCGAATGCGACAGGGGCAATCAGCTTGATTGAGCCGCTCGGTGTCGAATCGAGTTCGGAGACTACCCGCAAGGTGTCGTCGAGTTCAGCCAGCAACGTTTTGCTGCGTGCAAAGTAGATTTGCCCGGCTTCAGTCAACACCGTGTGATGAGTGGATCTGACTACCAGGGTCGCGCCCAGCGACCGTTCCAATGTCGAGATCTGTCGGGTTAACGTGGAGGTGGCGATACCCATGCGTCGCGCCGCTGCCGAAAAGGTGCCAAGCTCAACCACGTTCATGAACGCTCGCATGCACCCGAACTGATCGATCCCCGATGCGTCGCTACGCTCATTGCAAATGTTATTGGCCATTGGCGTTGCGTCCTGTGCAAAATCGCTTTGTGTTTTAACATGAACGATGCAACGTAGCAACAATGTAGGATTCTTCAACAGCGCGACACCAGGAAGCCAAAGCGCGCTGCGTCACTTTATGGACGAGGATTCCTGCATGACAAATTTTGCTGGTCGCTTTAACCACGTGCCGCTTGGCTACGCTAGCCGGAACGGCCATATCGAATGTATTCACAGCGGTTCCATCGCCGTAGTCGATACCTCAGGGCGTTTGGTCGCCTACGTCGGCGATCCGGCATCCTATACATTTTCCCGATCGGCCCTAAAGCCTTTTCAGGCGCTGCCATTCGCCCGTGCGGGCGGGATTGCACAGTTCGGGTTTGACCAGAAACAGACTGCGCTGATGTGCGCCAGTCACTCTGGCGAAGACATTCATATCGCGGCAGTTAGCAGCATGCTGGAAAAGATAGGGTGTACGGAACATGACCTCGGCTGCGGATGCCATTTGCCTGAGCGCTATGAAAACGGGGCCATTCCGCCAGTCGGATTCAAGGCCGATCAGCGCCACAACAATTGCTCAGGAAAGCACGCGGGCTTTCTGGCGTTTTGTCGCATGCACGACCTGCCAACTGCGGACTATCTGGATCCGGCTCACCCGTTGCAGCGGGACATTGTCAAGACTGTGGCCCGCCTGGCTGAGATGGACGAGCCCGATTTGTGGCACGGTACGGACGGGTGCAACGCGCCGAACCTCGGCCTTCCTGTGGTACGTCTCGCCAGACTCTGGGCGCGGCTTGGCAGCGCTCGCGAAGACGGTGACGATGATCAGCGAGCCATGACCAGGCTCGCCGATGCAATGATGGATTTCCCGGAGATGTATTCGGGTACGGGCCGCGCCGACAACGCACTGACCCGTGTCGGCAAAGGTCGTTGGATCAGCAAGACGGGAGCAGATGGCGTGCGTTGTGTCGGTATTCGCAGCAAAGGCCTCGGCATTGCGCTCAAGGTGGCAGACGGTCACTATCCCATCGCCTATGCCGCGACGATCGAGGTCATGCGGCAACTAGACCTGATCGACGCTGTGGAATACGAAGAGTTAGCCTCCTGGGCCCAGCCTGTCATTCGGAACTGCATTGGGCGAGAGGTGGGCAACTACCACTGCAATTTCGACTTGAAGTTCGTCTAGGACAACGGTGAAATGCCCATGCAGACATGCATCCCGCAGAACGCATCGCTGGTATCCGTTCGTGGCGTCAACAAATACTTCGGGTCCCGCCAGGTCCTCTTTGATATCAATCTGGATGTTGGTGAAGGTGAAGTGACGGTCATTATCGGGCCATCCGGTTCCGGCAAATCGACACTGTGTCGCTGCATCAACCGGCTGGAGACCATCAGTTCGGGCGAAATCAGTATTGGTGGTGTATTGCAGCCGCAAGAGGGACGCGCGCTCGCAAGGTTTCGCTCCGAAGTGGGCATGGTTTTTCAGTCGTTCAACCTGTTTGCACATATGACCGTGCTGCAGAACCTCACCATAGCGCCGATGAAGGTACTCCGGCAAAGCCGCGAGCAGGCCGAGGCGAAAGCACGTGAATTGCTGCGGCGGGTCGGCATTGCGGACAAGGAAGACGCGTATCCGTCACAGCTGTCCGGCGGTCAACAGCAGCGCGCGGCGCTAGCTCGATCGCTGGCGATGAATCCGAAAGTGATCCTGTTTGACGAACCGACCTCCGCGCTCGATCCGGAGATGATCAAGGAGGTGCTCGCAGTCATGACCGATCTCGCCAAAAGCAGAATGACCATGGTTGTGGTGACGCACGAGATGGGCTTTGCACGTAAGGCGGCCGATCGTGTGGTGTTCATGGACGAGGGCCGGGTGATCGAGGAAGCCGAGCCGGAAACGTTCTTCAATGCGCCTGAGTCCGCGCGAGCGCGCGATTTTCTGTCGAAGATCCTGAGTCACTAAACCTGGTGGAACCGCCAGGTAAATTGATCTGATCATGCTCGCATGTATCGGAAGCAAGAGAGTTGGAAATATGACTACACGGAGACAATTCAATGAAGATCAGAAAACTGGCAGTGGTCCTTATCGGCGTGGGAATCATGCTGGCCGGCGTGGCCAAAGCGGAAAGCTTTCCCGCAGGGTCCACGATGGAGGCGATACAGAAGAAGGGCAAGCTGGTGGTAGGCACCTCGCTGGACGGACCCGGCTTTTCGCTGCTGAACCCAACCACCAACAAAGCCGAAGGTTTTGAAGTCGACCTCGCCCGCATGCTGGCCAAAAAGCTCACTGGATCGGAGGAGAACGTCGAGTTTGTGCCGGTGTTAAGCCAAAACCGGTTCGCCTTTGTGCAGACGGGACGCATTGATGTGGCGCTTGCCACTGCCACCATCAACGACGAACGCAAAAAAATCGTCAGCTTCGCGGGGCCGTACTATCTGGCAGGGCAAGACGTCCTGCTGGCAAAAAATAATTCGACGGTCCACACCCCCTCGGACCTGAACAATCAGTCCGTCTGTGTAGTGACAGGTACCGATGCAGGCGCGAACCTGCTGAAAGTCGCACCAAACGCCAAACTGTCTTCGCTTTCCGACGAAAAAGGCTGTGCAGAGGGCGTCACCGACGGCCGATATGTTGCGCTCATCGACGACGGCGCGGTGCTGGTGCCGTTTGTCATGCTGGCACCCGACAAGCTGAAAATTCTTGGCAAGCCGTTCACGAAGGAACCTTATGGCATCGTGGTCAAGCATGGTGACGACGCATTCAAAAACTGGGTGAATACGCAACTTGCGCAGAGCATAACGGACGGCACATGGATGAAGCTCTATAACAAGAATCTGAAAGACTTCGGCGCACCGCAGATCCCCGACGTGGAGCGTAACTGATCGAGAGTTTGCGCTTGATTGCACAGGTCGCCCGTCAGTAGTGCTACCGGCGAGCCAGTCGTGCTCGCCGGGCAAAGACGTTTGAGGAGAATTTGTTTGGATCCGTATTGGGACTATGTCTGGCGTTTTGCTCAAGGCATGTGGGTCACCATCGAGCTAGCCGCATTATCCGTCGCACTTGCGTTCGTTGTGGGCCTGATCCTTGCCGTGATGCGGATCAGTCCGTCGCCGCCGTTGCGCATGTTTTCGGCATGCTACGTCGAGCTGATGCGGATGACGCCGATACTCGCGCTGCTCATCATGGCTATCTGGGGATTGCCGAAACTCGGCTGGATGTATTCGGAGTTCACATCGTCGGTGTTTGTTCTCGGCATATACACGGCAGCGTGGGTGGCCGAAGCGATTCGATCCGGGATCGCGGCTGTGTCACTCGGGGAGGTCGAGGCGGCGCGCAGTCTCGGCATGACGTTCGGGCAGATCCTGCGCTATACCATCGTGCCGCAAGCGGTGCGCACGGTGATCCCTTCGCTAGGTGGACTGGTTATCGTTCATATCAAGAGCACAGCGATTGCGGCTGTCGCGGGTGTGCTTGAGATTACAGAGACCGCGCAAATGATCAACGTGGAATCGGCGCAATGGCTCTGGTTTCTCGGCGCAATTCTTGCCTATATGTTGCTAACGGTACCAACCAGCTGGCTGTTCCGGCTTCTTGAACAGAGAATGGCGATCTTGCGATGAACGAAACGATCTTGCTATACGAAGCGGTTGGGCCGCTTGGTGCCCGACGCCACAGAATCTATAGCTGGTTGGGCGGTCTGCTGGTATTCGGACTGCTCATGGCGATAACGATGCGGCTGGCAGCGCGAGGTCAATTTGATGCCGATCGCTGGGTGGTGTTCTCGAAAGCGGCAGTCTGGAAGTTCCTCTTTATCGGCTTGCTTGCAACCCTCCAGGCCGCAGCATTGAGCGCTGTTTTCTCAATGGTGCTAGCGTTTCCCATTGCGCTTTGCCGGCTTTCCAACAACCGCTGGTTACGGAAAACTGCCGAGGTCTATATTTCCCTGATGCGTGCGGTGCCGCTGCTGCTGGTCATTCTGTTCATGACGGTGCTGTTACCTGCCTTTGGTTTCGCGTGGCCCGGGTTGGCATTCCTGGTGATAGCGATGACACTGCATCACTCGGCACTGACGGCGGAGATCGTTCGATCAGGTATTTTGTCGCTGGAGCGAGGTCAGCGGGAAGCGGCTTTGGCAGTCGGCATGACGACTTTCCAGGCGATGGTTTATATCATCCTGCCTCAAGCATTAAAGAGGATGACGCCCGCCCTCATCGGCCAGTTGCTTGCCGTGGTTCAGGACACCTCGCTCGGCTACATCATTCCCTACAACGAGTTATTACGGAGTTCACAGCTGATTTCGACCTATGCGCCACAGTCATTGCTGTCGGCAGCTTTCATCTCGACGGTCATGTACGGCATCATCAGCGCGGCGCTGCTCTACCTTCAGCGTTACTTCAATCTCAGGAAGCGGGCCCGTGCAATTGCTGGGCCTCTCAACTGTTACCACGAACCTATTCAAAAATAAGCGTCCCTCGACTGCGAAGCTTCAACCTACAGGAGGGCAAAGCATGTCGCGACTGAAGACGGCATCAGGCGAGATACGAATGAACGGTGAAAGGGCTTCGGCGGGCATCAGGTCCGGGCACGGAATGGTGTCGAGGCAGGCCAGTGCCGCCGGGGCTTCTGCCTTTCCCGCGATTCTACCAGGAGGCGCGGAAAGCTGGTCGGCGTGGGACCGTTCAGAGCCCAACCCGACCAGCTGCATCCCGACCAGTGCGGGAACTATGCCGTGCGCACTTTCACATAGCGCCCAGGCGCCGGCTCGACCGTCTTATGAAGGGCGCTTCCCAGTTTCGTGCGCGCCTTGAGCGATTCTTCAGCGTACGGCTTGAGCCATTCGATCCAGTGGTTCCACCAGCTGCCCGGCCGCGTTTCGGCTGACGCCAGCCACGCGTCCGGATCGCCGGTCGAATCGCCGCTGGCCCTGAAACTTCGCTTGTTCTTCGACGCAGGATTGACGACCCCAGCTATGTGGCCGCTCGCGCCGAGAACGAACTGAGTCGGGCCGCCAACCAGTTGTGTGGATCGATAAGCCGATCGCCATGGCACGATGTGATCTTCCTCAGTTGCCAGCACGTAGGTCGGCATGTCGATGCGTCCGAGGTCGACTGGCGTGCCGCACATCGTCAACCGCCCTGGCTTGCACAGGTTGTTCTCCAGGTACATGTTGCGCAGATACCAGGTGTACATGGGCCCTGGCAGATTCGTGCTGTCGGCGTTCCAGTACAGCAGGTCGAATGCCGGCGGCGTCTTGCCCTTCAGGTAGTTGCCAACGACGTAAGGCCAGATCAGGTCGTTTGCCCGCAACGTCTGGAACGTGAACCCAAGTTCCTTGCCGGAGAAGAGGCCGCCTCGACCGATCGCAAGCTCGCGCTGAGCGACGCCCGCTTCGTCAATGAAGACGCCCAGCTCGCCAGGCTCCTCGAAATCCAGCATCGTGGTGAGCAGCGTCATACTGGCCACCTTGTCGTCCCCGCGTGCCCGGGCGATCGCCGTGGCCGACGACAGAATGGTGCCTCCCACGCACCAGCCCACCGCGTTGACGCGGTCGGCGCGGGTGATCGCCAGCGCAACGTCTATGGCCGTCAACGCACCTTGTTCGACGTAGTTGTCCCATGTCGTGCGCGCCATCTCGGCATCCGGGTTGCGCCACGACACCATGAACACCGTCATCCCCTGTTCGCAGGCAAAGCGCACAAAGGAATTATCAGGCTGCAGATCGAGAATGTAATACTTGTTGATACAGGGCGGCACGATCAGCAGTGGGCGTTTGGCTACCGTGTCGGTGAGCGGGGCATACTGGATCAACTGGAATAGATTGTTCTCGAACACGACCGCACCTTCCGACGCCGCCACGTTGTGACCGACCTCGTAAGCGGTCTCGTCCGTGATCGAGATGTTGCCGCGTTGAAGATCAGCAAGCAGGTTCGTGAAGCCGTCACGCAAGCTTTCGCCGCTGGATTCGAACGCGAGCTTGAGCGCCTCCGGATTGGTCGCAGCGAAATTTGCCGGGCTTAGCGAGTCGATGAACTGCCGCGTGAAGAATTCGAGTTTCCGTTTGTCCTTTTCGCTGACGACAACCGCGTCGACGACGTTTTCCAGCAACCGCGCATTAAGCAGGTAGTTCTGCTTGAGCAGGCTGTACCAGGCATTCTTCTGCCAGTCGTCGGCGAGAAAGCGGCGGTCACCGCGCGCCGGGGCAATCACGGGCTCGGTTTGCGCGCCCATTGCGCCGGCCAGCGTGCGGGTCCAGACCGACGCCAGTTGTGGCCAGTACGTCGAATGCGCTTCGAGCAGTGCCACAGGAGCGGCCAGTGCTCGCGGGGGCTGCGCTGCAGCGTGCGTGTCGGCCTGAGGGTCGTCATTTGCGTCCAGACCGGCCAGGGCGCGCCAGAACTGCTGCCCGGACTTGACGAATCCCTGCACATATTCAGTGGGTACGTTGAACGTCATGCTCACAGCGCCTCGATTGACTGACTCACGACTGCAGACTGTTCGGCGCTGGCAGCGCGTTCCGCCAGGCGCCGCGCACGGGACGTGGCCATGACGACCGCTTCGCCGTCGATCACCACTTTTCCTCCAACGGTACAGACGGTCGACATCACGACGCGGCTCTTTTCCGGCTGCAGTTCTTTCACAGCGACCGTCGCCTGCACGGTATCGCCCGGCCGGACCGGTGCCTTGAAACGCAGGTTCTGTCCGAGGTACACAGTACCGGGGCCCGGGAGACGCCCGGCGATGGCCGCGGAAATCACGCTCGCGGTCAGCATTCCATGGGCAATGCGCCCCTTGAACGGGGTCGTCAGCGCGAATTCCTCGTTGATGTGAACTGCGTTGTTGTCGCCCGATGCGCCTGCAAAGAGCAGGATGTCCGCCTCCGTAATGGTTTTCCCGAAGGTGGCGCTCATGCCGGCTTCCAGGTCTTCAATGTCGTAACCGCCGATTTCGTTCATCTGTCTCTCAGATAGTTGTTACCGAATGAATGGGTTGCCTCGCGAATCGATCAGCACATCGCGTCCCGAATCTGCTTTAGACGAAAAGGCGATAACGCAGGCTGCGATAACTGACGAATGCCTCGGGTTGAATCGATGTGTGCAACTCGATGACACGCGCTTCGGCAGGCAGGGGCGCGTGGGCAGCCAAATTTGCAACCCTGCCTGTTTCGGAAGCGCTGCTTCCTCGCAGCGTCAATTGCGCGGCGAGACCCCAGGATGTGGTAGAAAAATTTTGCCGTCATACCTGGCAATCGAGGCCGGAGTGGATGCTGCAACGCCGTTGAAGCGACGGCGTGGCCGGCGGATTGCGGAAGTGTTGTCTCCTGATACGAGACAATAGTGCGAGCGTTCGCGTTTGCCCCCTCCCACGGCGGGAGGGGTGTCGAACGCCGCTCGGGGCAGCAGCTTTGGGCGAGGCAGGCGCGCTCAGGCACCGCAGGAACTACGGGACGCCAGACGGCGGCTCCGCTTCCAGAGCGGCTCAACCGGCAGACGCCCAGTGGGCCCTGCGGAACTTCGCCGCGAGCGAACCACCGGTCGGACCGGACCCTCATCAACCGACGGCGCGCGACGTTTCGTCAGGCGTCCTTCAGCACGATCAGAAGGTCCTTGGCGGCAACTCGATCGCCGGGATGGACCAGCACCTCGGCGACTTCGCAATCGCGCTCGGCCGCAATATGCGTCTCCATTTTCATCGCCTCCAGGGCAAGCAGGGTGCTGCCGGCGCTCACGCGCTGCCCCGGCCGCACCGCTACCGTGACCACCGAGTCCGGCATCGGTGCGGCTACATGCAGCGGATTCGATGGGTCTTCGGCGGCCCGGCTCTCGCGAGCTGGTCCGGTCTGGGCCGTGCTGCGTCGCTCGACCTGGGCGGTCCGCGATTGAGCGTTCAGCTCGAACTGGACCTTGACCATCCCCTCTTCGGCATCGGCATGCTGCCCCTGCAGGGTGACCAGCAGGGTCTTGTCCGCGTCGATATCGATCGCCGCTTCTTCCTGCGGCTGCAGGCCATACAGGAAGGCGGGTGTCGGGATCACGGAGGTATCGCTGTAATTTCGCACGTGCTGGAAGTACTCGATCGCCTGCTTCGGATACATCAGGTATGACGCGAGCTGTCGGTCATCCAGCGACTGTTCACATGCGGCTTCGCCCTGGGCCCGCGCTGCTTCGAGATCGACGAGCGCGATCTGGTCCCCCGGCCGGTAGGGCACGGGCGGCTCGGCTTTGAGCGCCTTGCGCGACAGGTCTTCGGGAAAGCCATCCGGCGGGAAGCTCAGTTCTCCCTTGAACAGCGAAACGACCGATTCCGGGAAAGCGATCTCCTTTGCCGGGTTGCATACTTCGGCCGCTGAAAAATCACTGGCGACCATCATCAGCGCCATATCGCCGACCACCTTCGAGGTCGGCGTGACCTTTACGATGTCGCCGAACATCTGGTTGACCTCGGCATATGCGCGCGAGACCTCCGTCCAGCGATGCTCGATGCCGAGCGAGCGCGCCTGCTCGCGCAGGTTCGTGTACTGGCCGCCTGGCATTTCGTGCCGGTAGACGTCGGCCGTTCCGGAGCGGATCTCTGATTCTTAAAGGGAGGGCATCGCCTTGCGATTTCAGAAACGAAATCGTTTGTTTCAGGTTTGCGCGTTTGATTCCGAGGGGTGAATCCGATCAATCCTCTCCCCGCTGTCATTTCCCGACGGATGCGGCCATTCCACACAAGCGGCTCGGGCGGGCGGATGTCGGCCAGGTCAGCCTCCGAAACCGTGCGCCATGAAAAAGGTTGCTGTAACAACCAGGAAGTTGCAGAACCAAGATTCCGTTGACGCGAGAGATTCCAGGCGACCAGGTGAAACCTCCTGGGTTCCGCGCTAACCCTTAGCCTATAATTCGGGCACTTCGAACAACGGAGACTACCGGGATGAGATCCTACGAAGAAATCCAGGCAGAGATCAGGAAGCTGCAAAACGAGGCTGCGAAAATCCAGGAACGCGAAGCCGCGATCGGCAGAATCCTGGACGAGATGAAGCGCTTTGGCATTTCCGCGGAAGAACTCAGCGAGATGTCGACAGGAACGGGCGCGGCGGCTTCAAAAGCGACGAGTACAGCAAAAGAGGCTGTGGCACCGAAGCTCACTACGGCAAGGTCTGTCTCTGACGAGTCACCGGCAGTAAAGCTCCTCAAAGATGCCGGCATTGATTTCAGCCGCAGGGGCGC
Source organism: Paraburkholderia sp. GAS448 (assembly GCF_050435685.1). Lineage (NCBI taxonomy): Bacteria > Pseudomonadati > Pseudomonadota > Betaproteobacteria > Burkholderiales > Burkholderiaceae > Paraburkholderia > Paraburkholderia sp. GAS448. The sequence continues at coordinate 21,315 of NZ_JBNDKT010000044.1, read as the reverse complement.
CAAGGCGGTCAAGCCGCCAATGAGGGAAAAGCCGGCCGCGAAGGGGAAGTCGGCGCCAACGGCAAAACTGCCGCCCAGGTATCGTGACCCGAAAACTGGAGCCACCTGGAGCGGTCATGCGCGACCGCCGGCATGGATCAAGGATGCCAGGGACCGCTCGGTCTATCTCATCGGCAACGCCGCCGCACCTGCCGCAAGCGAAAACGGCGCAGCGGACAAAAGTACTCCCAAGGCGGCTCGCGCATCAAAGAGCTCGGCTCAAAAGGGTGCTACCTGAGAACCCCGGCCTCATGACACTTCGAGGACGAGGACATTCAGTTCTATCCTCGCCTGATATCAAGCATCTCCTGATGAAACTGCGCAAGGGACTCGCGCTGTGCGACGCTAACAATCGCCCCTTTCGGTATCTGTCACGACCGTAAAAGTGTCGTGGAGGTTACCCAGAAAGAACATCAGAATGGCGGCAATCAGACCAGGATCTAACACAGTGTATTGACGCTTCCATCCCTGAAATCGTGAGAGGATGTTTTGCGCGCCGTTGACTGCGATGTACAGATTACCCTCTTCCACAAGTTTTCGACAATGAAGCGTGGACTAGTCAGAGTGCTGCTGCCTGCCGGGCTGATTGCGGTGGTTCTCCTGCCAGTCAGCGTTTCCATGGCGATCGCCTATCGCCTGGCACTGCACGAACAGCAACAGCGTACTTCAATCATCGCATCGGAGGTGCTTCACCGGGCGCACGCCATTAGCGGCCAGATCGCGCACGCACGCAGCATCCTCGAACACTCGTCTGCATCGCCCTGTTCGCCCTCCGGGGTCGCGATGATGCGCAATCTGACCCTGAGCTCCAGCTACCTGCAACTGGTTGGCTACGTCGAAGGAAACCGCCTGATCTGCTCGTCGTATGGCAATCACGGCGACGGCATTCCGGTTGGCCCGGCAGACTATCTGAGCAAGCGTGGCGCATGGATTCGACGTTCGGTATATTTGCCGTTCTTGCCGAAGACCCGGTTTTTTATGGTCACGGAACAGGGTAGCGGCTACTCGAGCCTTGCCCTTCCTGACCTCATTCTGGATGCGGGACGTGAATCCCGCGAAATCTCCGTCGCGCTGGTGGCGATCTCGACCCGCAGTGTCATTCTGGCGCGCGGCCAGGCCGATGTGCGGCAACTCCCCGCTTTTCACCAGGAGTTGGGCGAGATGCAGTGGGTTGGTGACGAGCAGGTCGGCACCATCCGGTTCTCTGCGGCCAATGACTACGCTGCCATCGCGTCGGTGCCGGTAAGTGCGGTGAGGCGATCCTGGCTGTCCATCGCAAGGTTTGCCGCACCCCTTGGTGGAGTAGTCGGTACCTTGATCGCTGTGCTGCTGATAGCGATGCTTCGGCAACGTGCCGGAATGCTTGCGCAGCTTGATCGAGCCATTCGCCGCAGAGAATTCTCTCTTGCATACATGCCGATCGTAGAACTGGACAGTGGACGGTGGGTCGGCGCTGAAGCGTTGTTGCGTTGGCGTCGACCTGGGGGGGATCTTGCGGGTCCGGAGCAATTCATTCCCATTGCGGAACAGCATCACAGGATGAAACGGCTAACCGACAGAATGCTCGACATCCTCGTCGTTGATTCTCGAGAGAGCCTGGCACGACATGCGGGTCAACGCTATGTGTCCATCAATCTCAGCGCCCAGGATCTGTCGGATACGGCGATCGTGGAGAAGCTCCGGCAGACGCGCGAGGAGTCCGGATTGCCGCGCCTGATGGTTGAGGCGACAGAGGGGGGCCTTCTCAATGTTGATCGTGCCAACAGCATCTTCCAACGGCTCGGCGAACTAGATATTTCTGTCGCGATTGATGACTTCGGCATCGGGTACTCCAGTTTGTCCTATCTCGGAACCCTTAGAGCCGCTTATCTGAAGATAGACAAGTCTTTCGTATCGGCGATCGGCAGTGATGGCGTCACCTGGCATGTCATCGACCACATCATCGCCATGGCAAGGGATTGCGACCTCACGGTGATTGCCGAAGGCGTTGAAAGCGAAGAGCAGGCGGCCTACTTGCGGGATGCTGGTGTCCGGTATGCCCAGGGCTGGCTGTTTGGCAGACCGATGACGGCCAGCGAACTGGTTGCTCGTGGCTGGCGCGATGCGCTCCCGGCTCAGGTGGTGTAGGTCGATCCACGACTGGCACGGTGGTGGATACGACATTGATGTCGGCACCGGTCTCGATCAGGGAAGCTACTGGTGCGCGGGATGCTGAAGCGCTCCACCAGGAAAGGGGACAAGCGTACCCGGCGAGAAGGCGGATATCGGTATCGATGCTGACACGGGGCCGGTGGCAACCGTCATCGAAATCGCTACCATGGTCAATGATGTGACACGGGCGATCCGCAAGCGTCAAAGACGCATTTCGAATAGTTGACCACAGCGCCGAAGGGCAAGGTCGCCCCTTCCGTGTAGAAGAACAGCCACTTGCCTTCGTGAAGGAAATAGGCGCGATAGCCAGGCATATCGTTTGGCCTGAAGTGAGCCGGCGAGCAGCGAAACCAGTACGTAGCATCACCCAGCATTGCATGGGCGAGGGTGCTTTGCGGTACTTCGGAGGCGTACAGGGCTTCGAAGGCACGGGCGGTACTGACCGCTCCGCCTGGAAGAATGACTGTCACATAACCCCGCACGCGATCGCTATAGCACCGTTCAGCATTGTACGGAATCCTGTTTGTCGCACCGCCAAATACACCAGGCCTGAGTAGGGATTGAACTCGGGCAAGGTGGAACGTCTGCTCTGTGCCCGTGGTGCGATGAGAGTGGGTGATCGTTTCCATTGTGACCTCCGGTGATGTTTTCTGCGGTGCTCACATTGAGGATACGAGGTACCACGCCGGAAGGCCTGTGACTTTCAGACGCGTATTGAGGCACCACTCTAGTTTCCACCGTCTGGGAGTCCTCTGCGGCCCCGGATTGACCATTCCCTGTCTTGCTTCGAGCGGTTTGCAGGCCTGTGACTGACGCCCTGGTTTTCGGTTATTCGATGCCTGCGCTCATTGACGCGCCGTGAGCGTGCTGGGACGCGTGCGGGCAGGCGCATTGATAATACAAAACATAATTGTGGTTGTGAAATCAATAGTTACAGACGAAACCCTAAAGCCGGACGGCTTTCTGCCGATAAGAATTTGGTTGATCACGCATCCATAAAGCTAACGGCGGGGATCTGCGGCTGCGTGCCCCTAATTTTCAATCAGGTGTCGAATGCGGAAGTTCACTGGATCAATCAAGTTCAAGGTCTACGCGGTACTCGGCGTAGGCCTCGTTCTGCTTTTCGTCAATGGTGCTATCGGCGCGCGCGGTGCGCGCTACCTCAACGACAGCCTTGAATACCTGTACGCCAATGAGGTGGTCCCGCTAGAAGACCTTGCGGCGACTCAGGCAAGCGCGCTGAGGCTTCACATTCTGCTGACGCGCCTGCTCACGCAGCACGACCCGGAGCAGATCAAACAGTCCGCCGCGCAGGCACGTCAACTGGAGAAGACGCTCGGTGCCGCGTGGGCCGATTACTACCCACGACGGGTCACCGACGACGGCGAAAGGGCCGTCGCGGACAAGGCCGCGGCCACCCTCAACGAATTTCGGTCGCTTGCAGACGATGCGCTCGCGGACGCCCAATCCGGCAACACGGACGGCGCGTCCGCCGCGCTTGACAAGCTTGCCGGCGTCAACGTCACGCTGTCCGAAAGCCTCGATAAGGACCTTGCGTTGAAGGACGCGCAGATCAAGGAAGCCGACAGCAAAGGAACCGACCTCTATCATCTGGTCAGGTGGCTCGAGTGGGGAGGGATTTTTGTCGGGCTCGCCATTTTCGTCGGTCTAGGAGCCTATCTTCTGCGCGTGATCCTCGTTCCGCTCGATTCGGCGATCGATCTCGCCGAGCGCATCGCCCATGGCCATCTCGACAATCAGGTGGCGATAGCATCGAACGACGAGTTCGGGCACCTGCTCGGCGCGCTGAAAACGATGGACCGGCAGCTGGCCGACGTCGTCCGGGGTATCCAGACCTCGAGCGATTCGATCGCGATCGCAGCAGGCGAGATCGCAGCGGGCAACACCGATCTGTCCTCCCGCACCGAGCAGCAGGCGGCGTCCCTCCAGGAAACTGCCGCGAGCATGGAAGAGTTGACGGCAACCGTTCGCCAGAACTCCGAAAATGCTCACCACGCCACGAGTCTCGCAGGCAACGCGGCGGAGATTGCCGATGCCGGCAATGCCGTGGTCGGCCGGATGGTGACGATCATGGGTGACATTTCAACCAGTGCCACCAGGATCAGCGAGATCACCTCGCTCATTGAAGGCATCGCGTTCCAGACGAATATCCTGGCGTTGAACGCGGCAGTGGAGGCCGCCCGCGCCGGGGAGCAGGGGCGCGGGTTCGCGGTCGTCGCAGGGGAGGTGCGCAGCCTTGCCCAGCGCTCGTCGAGCGCCGCCAAGGAGATCAAGGACCTGATCCAGCGCTCGGTAGACACGGTCCGGATCGGGTCGGAGCAGGCCGAAGAGGTCGGACGCACAATGGAACAGGTCCAGCAGGCGATCCAGCGTGTTGCCGACATCAACAGCGAGATAAACGCTGCATCCGACGAGCAGCGCCACGGCATCGAACAGGTGAATCAGGCAGTCGGGCAGATGGATCAGGTAACGCAGCAGAATGCGGCCCTTGTCGAAGAAGCTTCCGCGGCGGCACAGTCCCTCGACCACATGGCCGCGCAACAGAAGTCCGCCGTGTCCGTATTCAAGTTTGCGGCCCGGGGATACGACGTGGCGCCCTCAGTCCGCTGCGACGCCAGCCTGCCGCAGCAGCGCAGCCGGGTCGAGCCCGTTGCCAAAGCCAGTCCGCGCGCCACGGTCGCCGTCGCCGATGCCGCTGGCAACGCGAACCGGCAGACCTTCTGACGGGCAGACGTAGCTCGGCCGAAGCCACATCGCCGCAGAATGCTGCCACGAACCGGTACATTTTCACTTTCGGTGCCGGCTGCGCCAGTCACGGGGTGTCATATGGAAACGCTCCAGGAACCAGACCGAAAACGACCCCTGGTTGGTGTAGCCCAACAGGGCGGCGACCCGGCCGATCGGATAGCGTGGATTGAGCAGGTAGCGCACGGCAAGGTCACGCCGTACTTCTTCAACGATGCCCGAGAAACTGGAACCGGCGGAATCGAGCTGGCGCTGCAGCGTGCGCACCGTCAGATTCACCTGCCGCGCCACCAGTTCAATCGAGGCCTGATTGAGGGGCAATAGCAGGTAAATCGTCTTGCGCACCTCCAATGCAATCGAATCTGCCGTTGTAACGTTTAGCGGATTGGCGAGACTTTCCGCATAACGGACCAGCACGGGATCGGCATTCGGATTCGGATAATCCAGGTCCGCCGCCGCACAAACGATTCCGTTGAAGTCGGTCTCGAATGTGATCGGACAGCCGAAGAACCGGCGATGGAAGGCGAGATCAGCAGGCGCCGGATGCGTGAAGTACACATTGTGCGGTTTCCAGTGGGCGCCCAGGAGCGCGCTGGAATGGCGGGACAGCACGCCGACTGCCAGTTCAATCGCCTGTACTGTCCGGGTGCCCGGTTCGGCGACAATCTCTTCACGGATCGTCACCGTGTCGCCGGTCGTTTCGACGTAAACACCCAGCGCTTCGTTGAGCAGATGGCGGTATTGGGCAGTCGCCAGCAGCACCTCACGCAGCGTACGCTTGTGGGCGAGAAGAATGTTGACGACGCCACTACCGAACTGCTGGCGCGTTTGTGCTATCTGCAGTCCGAGTGTCGGACACGACGCTCTTTCCGCAGTCGTTTCAAGCAACCGGCAGGCGCCGTCAGCCGGAATCCGGTCATCGGGGTTCGCCAGCGCCCCCGCGTCGAGGCCGACCTCCTGCACAAGCTCATACGGATTGAGACCCAGGCGTCTCGCAACGTCGAAATACCCGTGCATCGTCGACGATCTCACCATGGTTTGCATCCGATCTCCTTCTTTTTTCCGGCGCGCGGCACGCTAAATCTGGACTGGTGTTAACGCGTAGTGTCATCAAATCATAAAACAATGTCACCGAAAACGAAAACCGCATCGTCGGATTGCCATATCTTCGCTGGACTGATCCATTTCCCGTCGCCTCTACGTTTTCCTGGCGCGGAGGTAGGAAGTCCAACTATATCTGGAGAAAACGATGCAATTTTTCGACGACTCGCTGCACCCCGAGAACCAGGACAAGGTGGTCATCACCACCGCACCGTACGGCCCGGAATGGATGCCGGAGGACTTTCCTGAAGACATTCCGGTGACGATGGAAGAGCAGATTCAAAAGGCCGTCGACTGCTACAACGCCGGCGCGACCGTGCTGCACCTTCACGTGCGCGAACTGGATGGCAAGGGCTCCAAGCGCCTGTCGAAGTTCAACGAACTGATCGCCGGTGTGCGCGCGGCGGTGCCGGACATGATCATCCAGGTGGGGGGCTCGATCTCGTTCGCGCCCGAAGACGAAGGCGAAGCTGCCAAGTGGCTGTCGGACGACACGCGTCACATGCTGGCCGATCTCGAACCGAAGCCCGACCAGGTGACGGTGGCGATCAACACCACGCAGATGAACATCATGGAGCTGCTCTATCCGGAGTATCTCAAGGGCACCTCGCTGGAGAACCCGGCCTATCAGGCCGCGTACAGCGAAATGACGGTACCCGCGGGTCCGGCCTGGGTCGAGGAGCACCTGCGCCGCCTGCAGGCCTCGGGCATCCAGCCGCACTTCCAGCTCACCGGCATCCACGCGCTCGAAACGCTCGATCGCCTGGTACGCAAGGGTGTCTACAAAGGTCCGTTGAACCTGACGTGGATCGGCATTGGCGGCGGCTTCGACGGTCCGAACCCGTTCAACTTCTTCAACTTCGTCCACCGTGCGCCGGACGGCGGCACGGTGACGGCCGAGTCGCTGCTGAAGAACGTGCTGCCCTTCAACATGATGGCGATGGCGATGGGCCTGCACCCGCGCTGCGGCATCGAGGACACGATCATCGACCAGCACGGCAACCGGATGACGTCGGTGCAGCAGATCGAACAGTGCGTGCGCGTGGCGCGCGAACTGGGCCGTGAGATCGCGAGCGGCAAGGAAGCGCGCGACATCTACAAGATCGGCGTGCAGTACAAGAGCGTTGAGGAGACGCTCGCGGCCAACGGCATGGCGCCGAACCGCAAGTCAGCCGTGAAGAACCAGCCGCTGCGCGCGGCGTAACAGGGTAGCGCTCGCCATTGACATGACATCGTGTTGATGGCGGCTGAAGAAAGAGGCTCCCGACTCGCTTCGGGAGCAGCCCAGACATCGGCCCCTTTTGTCCGTCACGGGAAAAGGGCGCCAGATGGCGGAGACACGAAGGAGACGAAATGCTTTTGCAGCATGCTGAGCCCACAATAAGTGATATTCCGGCGACGCGATCGGACATTCCCGCGTACGCGTGGGTGGTATGCGCGCTCACGGTCGGTTTGCTGCTTTCCGACTATATGTCGCGCCAGGTATTGAACGCGGTCTTTCCATTTATCAAGTCCACGTGGAACCTCTCTGACGCGAAGCTCGGTTCGCTCAGCAGCGTGGTGGCACTGATGGTTGGCTTGCTGACCTTTCCGCTTTCGGTTCTCGCGGATCGCTGGGGACGCGTAAAGAGCATCGTACTGATGGCGGCGCTGTGGAGTCTTGCGACACTCGGGTGTGGCATCGCGACGACTTACGGAGAGATGTTGGTCGCGCGTGCGTTCGTCGGTATTGGCGAGGCCGCCTACGGAAGTGTAGGCATCGCTCTCGTCTTGAGCATTTTCCCGGCGCGTCTGCGCGCCACGCTCACAGGCACCTTCATGGCAGGCGGAGCGTTTGGCTCGGTACTGGGCATGGCGATGGGTGGTGCCGTCGCAACCCACCTTGGATGGCGCTGGTCGTTCGGCGCGATGGCGTGCTTCGGTATTGTGCTCGTTGTCATTTACCGGTTTGTTGTCACGGAGAAAAAGCTGGCGCTCCTGCAACCGGCAATCACCGGACAGAAAGGTAACCTGGGCGTGCGTCTGAGCTTCCGCGCGCTGATGAAGGGGCTGTTTTCGACAAAGTCCGTCATTTGCGCCTACGTAGGCAGCGGTGTTCATCTGCTCGTCCCGGCGGCCGTGTGGGCATGGATGCCGAGCTTCCTGAATCGCTATTACGGCATGGCACCTGGCAAGGCAGCGATGAATGCCGCGGTGTTTGTGCTCGTGACCGGCCTTGGCATGATCGTGTGCGGCAACGTGGCCGACCGTCTCAACAGGAAGGTTGCACAACGAAAGTGGATGACCGCGATCGCGTACTGCCTGTTGTGCTGCATCCTGCTCGGCATCGCTTTCCAGCTGCCGGCCGGCCCGTTGCAGCTCGTGCTGATCGGTTGCGGAATGTTCTTCTGTGCTGGCGCGACGGGGCCTTCGGGTGCAATGGTGGCGAACCTGACTCCGCCGTCGATCCACGCATCGGCATTCGCCACTCTGACCCTGGCCAACAACCTGTTGGGACTGGCGCCCGCGGCGATCCTGACGGGCATCATTGCAGACCGGATCGGCCTGCTCGGCGCCTTGCAACTGGTACCGCTTGCACCGCTGCTCGCGGCGGTCGCGTTTGCCATCGGCCGTTGCAGCTACAAGCGCGATCTTGACCTCGTAAACGCACTGCGTGAGCAGGCCGCGCGCTAGGCAACATCGCGGTCGGTCAAGGCAGTACCGGGACATCGCGCGGTAATCGACGCCTGCGGCGGGACGTGATGATCCTCCCGCAGGCGCATTCCCTTTTTGTACATTGAGAAACAACCTGGAGAACGAATCATGGCGAAAGCAATCCGCTTTCATGAAACCGGTGGTCCTGAGGTCTTGCGCTACGAGGACGTTGAAGTAGGTGATCCGGGCCCGGGGCAGGTTCGTCTGCGCCATGAAGCAGTCGGCCTGAATTTCGCGGACACCTATTTCCGCTCCGGACTGTATCCGGTTCCGCTGCCTGCCGGCATGGGCGTAGAGGCAGCCGGTGTGGTCGAAGCGGTGGGCGAGGGCGTCACGAACGTCGCGGTGGGCGATCGTGTCACCTACACCGGCTTTATCAACACGCTTGGCGCATACAGCACCGAGCGCCTTTGTCCGGCCGCACCGCTGATCAAGCTGCCCGAAGGCATCGCCTGCGAGACAGCGGCAGCCATGACCATGCGCGGCCTGACCTCGTCCTATCTGATGCGCCGCATTTACGAATTCAAGGCGGGCGACACCATCCTGCTGCATGCGGCCGCCGGCGGTGTCGGCCTGATCGTATCGCAATGGGCCAAGCTGCTGGGGCTCACGGTAATCGGCACCGTTTCGAGCGACGCGAAGGCGGAAGTCGCCCGCGCGCACGGCTGCGACTACACCATCAACTACAGTCATGAAGATGTCGCGAGGCGCGTGCGCGAGATGACCGACGGCATCGGGGTCAATGTCGTTTTCGACAGTGTCGGCAAGGATACTTTCGAAGCTACGCTGGATTCGGTCAGGCGCCGCGGCCTCATTGTTTGCGTCGGCACGGCATCGGGGCCGATTCCGGCATTCAATCCGCAGGTCCTGGCAATGAAAGGATCGCCGTATCTGACCCGTCCCGCGCTCGCCGACTATATCGCCGACCCCGCCGAAAAAGCGGACCTGGCCGGGGAACTGTTTGGCCACGTTGCGGCTGGCCGCATCAAGATCGAGATCAATCAGCGCTATGCGCTCGAGGACGCCGCGCAAGCGCACCGCGATCTCGAAACGCGTAAGACGACGGGCTCGTCGGTCTTCGTCGTCTAAGGAGGGCTACCATGCGTGTCGAACAACTCACCAACGCCATTGGCGCCGAACTGGTGGGCGTCAAACTCGCTGACGCCATCCACGACGATGGCCTCTTTGCCGAGATCCGGGCGAACCTGCTGAAGCATCGCGTTCTGTTCCTGCGCGATCAGGACATTACCCGCGCTGAACATGTCGGCTTCGCGCGTCGCTTCGGCGAACTGGAAGATCACCCGGTTGCGGGCAGCGATCCTGAGCATCCTGGACTCGTGCGTATCTACAAGTCGCCGGACCAGCCGAACGACCGCTACGAAAATGCGTGGCATTCGGACGCCACGTGGCGAGAAGCCCCACAGTTTGGCGCAGTGCTGCGATGCATCGAATGTCCGCCCGTCGGTGGTGACACGATGTGGGCGAACATGGTGCTTGCGTATGAGCACCTGCCCGCGCAGGTGAAGGAGCAGATCGCCGACCTGCGTGCACGCCACAGTATCGAGGCGAGTTTCGGCGCGGTGATGCCGATCGAGAAGCGGCTTGCCTTGAAAGCCCAATATCCCGATGCGGAGCATCCGGTCGTGCGCACGCATCCCGAGACTGGCGAGGAACTTCTGTTTGTCAATGCGTTCACGACGCACTTCACGAACTACCACACGCCGGCGCGCGTGCGCTTCGGCCAGGACGCCAATCCGGGCGCGTCTGACCTGCTGCGCTATCTCATCAGCCAGGCGTACATCCCGGAGTATCAGGTGCGCTGGCGCTGGAAGCCGAACAGTGTCGCGATCTGGGACAACCGCAGCACGCAGCACTATGCGGTGATGGACTACGCGCCGTGCCATCGCAAGATGGAGCGAGCCGGGATTATTGGCGACAGGCCGTACTAACCTGAAGGAATCAGCATTTTGACTCTCAATACAGCACCTACCGTACTGATCGTGCCTGGCCTGCGCGACCATGTGGCCGAACACTGGCAGACCCTGCTGCAGGCTCGCCTTCCCAAGGCTGCTTCGGTGCCGCCGCTCGAGCACGACAAGCTCAGCTGCGCGGCGCGCGTCGCGGCGCTGGACGAGGCCATAGCAAGGATCGACGGCCCGATCGTGCTGGTCGCTCACAGCGCCGGCGTCATGATTACCGTGCACTGGGCGCAGCACCACAATCGCCCGATCCAGGGCGCGCTGCTTGCCACGCCGGCGGACCTGGAAACACCCATGCCCGCCGGTTATCCAACGCTCGACGTGCTCAAGGAGAACGGATGGCTGCCGTGCCCGCGCAAGCCGTTGCCGTTCCCGAGCATTCTCGGAGCCAGCCGCAACGATCCGCTCGCAGCGTTTGATCGCGCCGTGGCAATGGCGGCGGACTGGGGCAGTCGTCTCGTCGACCTCGGCGAGGTTGGGCACCTGAACCCCGCGGCCGGCTACGGCGAGTGGCCGCAGGCGGAGACCCTGATCCGTGAGCTTCTCTGACATGGATCGTGCAACGCAGCAGGTCGCAGCAGTGAATAAAAACGCGTCGGTGACGGTCGACGTCCACTTCGACTTTGTCTGCCCGTGGTGCCTGATTGGCAAGCGCAATCTGGATGCGGCGATCAGTCGCCTCGCCAGCTTGCGTCCGGACGTCAACGTCAAGGTGCGGTGGCACTCGCATCAGTTACTGCCCGATATGCAAGTCGGCGGCGTGCCTTATCAGGCGTTCTATGTGGCCCGTCTGGGGAGTGCAACCGCGGTCGCTGCACGGCGCGCACAGGTGCAGGAGGCCGCTTGCGCGGCCGGCGTCCAGCTGGCGTTTGACAGGATCGAGGTGATGCCCAACACGCGGGCAGCACACAACCTCGTTGCCTGGGCGGCGACTACGGACGCGGCTTTCCAACCCGCGTCGCTGATCGACCGGCTGTTCACCGGCTATTTCATGGACGGCGAAGACATTGGCAACCCGGACGTGCTTGAGCGAATTGGCCTCGCGTGCGGTCTTGACGCCGCGGGACTTGCAGAACATCTGGCGGCATCGCGGCGCGACGGCAACATGGCGATCCCGCGTTCGCCGCAGGCTGATGAGGTGCGGGGCGTGCCGCATTTTGTGATCAATTCGGCCCTGTCGCTGTCTGGTGCGTACTCGATTGCCGCAATCGTGGATGCCATGTTGCGCTCGATTGACGATCAGGAAAACAGATGATGTCACGCCAGATACCAGTCGGGTCGGCCGATGAACTCGCGCCTGGACAGCGCAAGCTCGCCTTCATCGACGGCCGCAGCATCGCGCTCTTCAACATCGAGGGCGAATACTACGCCGTCGAAAACTCCTGTCCGCACAACGGCGCATCACTTGCAGGTGGCCAGCTCGAAGGGCGCCTGCTTCGCTGCCCCGCCCACGGCCTTCGTTTTGACGTTGCGACCGGTTGCATGCCGGGAAAGGGCGGTTTGAATCTGGCAACGTTTCCCATCCGGAACGTCACCGGCAGGCTCGAACTCAGCCTCGACGACGCCCAGCCAGGTCAGTGTCACTCGCAGCAATGCGGAACCTAGATAAATCAGGAGAGTACCCATGAATGGATTGATGATGCAGCAATCGCTGCTGGTCTCTTCGCTCCTCACCCACGCCGAGCGGCATCATGGCTCGCAGGAAATCGTGTCGCGACGAGTCGAAGGCGACATCCACCGCTATCGCTATCGCGATCTTGCGCAACGCGCCCGAAGACTGGCCAATGCCCTCGCAGGCCTTGGGATCGGCCAGGGCGAGCGCGTCGGTACGCTGGCATGGAACGGCTACCGCCACATGGAACTGTACTTTGCGGTGTCCGGTTCCGGTGCTGTATTACACACGCTCAACCCCCGGCTGCATGTCGATCAGCTTGCCTACATCATCGATCATGCTGACGATCGCGCCATTTTCTTCGACTTGACCTTCCTCCCGCTGATCGAGTCCGTCGCATCGCGTATCAAGAGCCCGAAGGTATTCGTCGCGATGACCGATCGGGCAAACATGCCGGCCAGGCACGACCTGCCGATCATGCTGTTGTGCTACGAAGACCTCATCGAAGGTCACAGTGACGACTTTGAGTGGCCGCTTCTTGACGAGAACAATGCGTCGTCGTTGTGCTACACGTCAGGGACCACCGGCAATCCGAAAGGGGTGCTGTACAGCCATCGTTCGACGCTTCTGCACACGTATGCAGCGGCATTGCCCGACTCGCTGAACTGCGCGGCACGCGATGTGATCCTCCCGGTCGTCCCCATGTTCCATGTGAACGCATGGGGTCTGCCCTATATCGCATGCATGGTCGGCGCCAAGCTGGTGTTCCCAGGTCCCGCGCTCGACGGAAAGTCGCTCTATGAGCTGATCGAGGCAGAGCAGGTCACGCTCTCCGCCGGTGTCCCGACCGTCTGGCAGGGGCTGCTTCGACATGTGACCGAGCGCCGCACGACGTTTACTTCCATGCGCCGCACCATCGTCGGCGGGGCACCCTGCCCGACAGCCATGACGACAGAATTCCAGGAGCGATACCACGTCGACGTCCTGCACGCATGGGGGATGACGGAACTGAGCCCGGTAGGAACGGTTTGCAGTTTCAGGGGACACCATCTGTCGTTGCCGGCGCAGCAGCGCTACGCCGTCCAGGCAAAGCAGGGCCGCGCCGTGTTCGGCATCGACATGAGAATCGTGGGCCCGGACGGCGCGGAGTTGCCATGGGACGGTCAGGCGGCCGGCGACCTGCAGGTGCGCGGTCCGTGGGTGACATCCGGATATTTCGGCAGCGAAGATGCGTCGCCGCTGTGCGACGGCTGGTTTCCGACCGGCGACGTTGCGAAGATCGATGCCGACGGCTTCATGCAGATCACCGACCGCAGCAAGGACGTCATCAAGTCTGGCGGCGAATGGATCAGCTCGATCGACATCGAGAACGTGGCGTGCCTGCATCCGGCCGTTGCGAGCGCAGTGTGCATCGCCGCGAGGCATCCGAAATGGGACGAACGGCCGTTGCTGCTGATCGTGAAAAAGCCGGAGAGCGCGCTTGGAAGCGACGAACTGCTCGAATTCTTTGACGGCCGGGTGGCGAAATGGTGGAAGCCCGATGCCGTTGTATTTGTCGACGCCGTTCCCCTCGGCGCGACGGGCAAGGTGCTCAAGAACCAGTTGAGGGATCAGTTCAGGGACTACTACCTCACGGCCTGACGCGGCCGGCAATAGTAACGACAGCCTGATCCATTCAAAGAGGAAACCGCCGGGCCCACGCCCGGCAATCCCCGGGGTCTGATGGCCCACAACAACAGGAGACGTCAATGCAAAAAATCAAAGGACTCAGGCTCGTGATCGGCGCATGCATCGTTGCGGCGTCCATGAACGCATGGTCACAGAGCGGCCAGGCGCCCAGTGCAGCGTCTGCGCCTCCAGGTGCCTCCGCAATGGTCGCGTCCAGCGCAGCGCCGGCCGAGACAGGCCGTAGAGCGAATCGCGCGCTGCGCCGGCAGATTTACGCTGCCATCTCGAAGCACAAGGAGATCAGCGCCGGGAATATCAGTGTCACCGCGAAAAATGGCGCTGTCACGTTGAACGGCTCCGTAGAAAACGCTTCGCAGGTCGTGAAGGTCGCGGAAATTGCGACTGGCGTCGCAGGCGTGACTTCGGTGAACAACAAGCTGGCCATCCGAAAGCCAGCATTCGGCGCCCAGTAACCTCGCCTGCCAGTCGGCTTCACCGCCGACTGGCCAGCGTCGGGGGTGAGGCGCCGGTCCCGACATGACCCCGGGCCCAATCGGTTGGTCGATCAAGCACCTCTACGCTCGCCAACCACGCGCCGACCGTAAAATGTGACGGGTCTTATTCGGGCTGCCACCCGTGTGCTTCGAGAAGCTTGTCCAACAGATAGCGCAGCGCGTCCATCTCGGGCTCACTCAGACATTTGTAGAGTTCTTTGTCCCGCTTTTCCACCATTGGGACAATCTTCCTGAATATCTTCCGTCCTTCCGGCGTCAACGAAATGATGACGCTGCGACCGTCCTGGTCACTCGCCGTGCGAGACAGGAGCCCTTTACCAATCAGCGTCTCGCTAGTACGGCTCGCCTGGCTCTTGTCCAGGTTCGACCGACGTGCGATGTCCATGATCGTCTGCGGTCCAAAGGCGCCGAGAACCCCCACAATCGTCGCCTCTGGCATGGACAGGCCAATTTTCCCACGGGACAACTCGCTGCTCATCCGTTCGGCGATCTTGTTCAGTGCCTTGAGCCGATAGGTCAAGGATTCATCAGGTGTTGGGCCAGTCGTCGTCATGAAAGGTAACGTGAGAGTACAGAGAGTCGCTCATTTTTGCGCCGCCTGATCAGGCGGTCAACATTTTGTGGCGGAAAGCTTGCAAAGCATACACTCATTGACCATGCAAACATTTCGCGCGTCGGCAGAAGAGGTGTGGGGCGACTTTCACTGCACCAGAGGATCGGCGGCGACCGCTGACGGCCGTCAACGCAAGTTGCGGCCTCAAGTACCTTAAACGCACGAAGGTGTGACTCAAGCCACCAGTCAGGCTGAATAGGGAGATTTCACCGCCGGACTGTTGGGCATGTGCGGCACACAACGAAAAAGCCGCCTCGCAAACGAGGCGGCTTTGGATGCCGTAGCAGGCTTGACTGCGACCGGCAACTTCATGCGCCGGTCGGGGTTCAGCCTCAGAAGGAGTGGCGGATGCCAATCATGCCGGCGGCGGTATTCTTGCCCACTGCGACCGGTTGGCCGTACACGATTGTCTGGTTCATCGTGCCACGGTTGGAGACATAGCCGCCCTGGGCGTACAGCACCGTGGCCTTGGACAGGCTGTAGTCGGCACCCAGCACGTAGGAGGTGGACTGGTTCTGGTTGTGCTTCTCGTCCTTCACGTAGTAGATGCCCGACGTGACTTCGAACGCCGGCGAGAAGCGATAGCCGAGGCCACCCGTCCACATGTCGAAATCCCCTGAAACGATGCCCGCCGCCACGTTGCTGCTCCCGTTCGGGTTCGCCGGGTTGCGCCCGTTGCTGAACGAACCGGAGACGGAGAGGCCCTGCCATGTGTACTTTGCACCGAAGTAGACGAAGCGGTTATTGTTCACGCCCGTAGACGGAAGGGTCGTTCCCGCATACGTGAACGGGCTTGCGTCATGTCCGTTGTAGTAGACGGCTGCGGCATTCAGGCCGTAGTTCGAATACTTGAGCACCGCGGACTCACGCGTGCCGCCTTGGATCTCACCCGGTACGCCGCCCGGCGCATACTCAAGCGCGACCGAGACGCCGTAGAAAGACGGCGAGTTGTAGACCAGCGCATTGCTGTCATACAGTGCGCCGATCTGGCCGTTCGTGCTACTGCCCGTCCAGCCCGACTGCTGGTTCATCGTGAGCCATGCCGTCAGCACGCTGCCGAAGAACCACGCGTTGCGCACGTCCGTGTCCGCCAATGCGTAAGCCATCGGCGCGAGCTGGCGACCGGCGTCGAACTTACCGAACGCTCCCGACACGCCAACCGTCGCGATCTGGTTGAACATTGCTGGCGTATTCGCCGTGTCGCTCAACTGGAACTTTCCCGTACCGCTGTCGAACGAGCCCTGGAGCCGGAAATTGATCTTGTAGCCTCCGCCGATGTCCTCAGTGCCCTTCATGCCATAGATGCTGGAGTAGATCCCGCCGTCCTTCAAGCGGAACACGGACCCTTGGTTTTGATTTATCTTGGCGTTCGGAAAGAAGGCCTTGGAAGCTGAGGTGTTTTGCCACAACAGGCCCGTATCGACCGTGCCATAAAGCGTTACTGACGACTGCGCGTGTGCGACACCTGCGAATGCGAGAAGTGCTGCTGCCCCTGTAATCCTTAACTTCATGTGGTCTCCTGCGTAATGATGATCAATCTGAGGCACCGCGGCAAACTCCTGTGGAGCCGCATTGCTTGTGAATTGAGAGCATACTTGCAGGTACCGCATCTTTCCCCCCCAACGAAGAGGGGGAGGGTTTTCCGTGATTTCGGTACAGGGAAAAGCCGCATCTCCAGACGGCACAAGGCTTGCAGGCGTCGGAAAGAAAACTTCATGCACTTCGCGCTACCCACCGCCCCGCTTCGTGTGGCGCATTTTTGACAAAAACTGCTTGAATTCACATCTATATTGTCGGGTGCCCATCAAGGGCGTCAGGTTTTCACCTTAAGGGTTTACCGAGATATGACGAGCAGGGCGACGACCGTGGCGAGGCCACTGGCTGTCCCTTCAGCGTTTCGCGCACGTATCTGATCCGAACCCTGACCGTTTGCTCCCGCTGTCGCGCTCTGGATTTCACTTCGGCTCCAGCACGCGTTGCGGAGATATTAACGCACTGAGACCCATAACCCCGACCATATGATTGATATCGCAACCACATTATGTTGTCGGTTATGGTCGGGCTAGATCCACCCGTCGTGCGTTCGATCATTCCCCCGCGTCGGCACTCGACCAGGCGGCTTCCTGAAGGAGACCCATGAGTTGTGCCCGACAAACAATCTGCTTGCGCGATGTCACATCGAGTTTGACGAAGAGATTCTTCAAATGCCACTTCACCGTTTCCTGGCCGATTCCCAAGGCCAGCGCGATTTCCTTGTTGGTGAGGTGGCGAGTGAGCAACTCCAGGACGGAGCGCTCCTTCGGCGTCAGGGTCATGCTGGGCGTGGCGCGATGCCCGCCGGTACTCTCGGCCACAGGTGTGACGGATCCAGTAGATGAACGCTCCCCGGATTGCCGGTGAGGTTGACGGTCAGCAACGGGTACGCCTTCCCATCTGGCGACTGCGGGGTGGAGGTCGAGCGGCACCAGCTTCATCCCGTATGACTCACCCAGGCCCACCGCCTCACTTAGCAAGTTCCCGGCGGATTCCCCGCAGTTATCGAGCACGAAAGCCCGCAACGTCATCACATCGACACGCACAGCACCATGGTTCATTGCCTCGGCGCCGGCCTGTGCGCGCGCCAGAGCGCGCTCGGCGGCCTCCCAGTCCTGCGCTGCTATTTCAGCGTATGCGCGCGCAATATCCTGATGCAGGAGCAGGGTGCGACGCTTGATTGGACCATCTGGCAAAGCGTGCTCTGCCACGATCTGGTCGATGCGCCCGGCAATTGTCCGGCATGTCGCGGCACGGTAGCGTCCACTGTGCAACCTGATCTGCTCGGTCAAACTTGCGATGCAAAGTCTCGGCACGCGGCGTGCGGAACCAATAGCGTCAAGCGTGCCAAGCAGGTCAAGAGCACGGTGCTCAGCGCCTGCGGCTGCAGCAATACGCGCAAGCGTCCGATACGCGACGATTACCGCGTCGGGCGTGCCACGCCGTTCGAGGATATCGAGTCGGTTAGCCAGCAGAGCAGTCGCCTCCTCGAAATCACCGCGTTTGAACCGGGTCGAGGCAAGCAGCGCCGCGATCATGCAGGAGAAAGGGTGTCGCCGACCAAGATCATCGTCCGCCTGAACCAGCGCCGGGCGCAGTGTGCGCTCGGCCAGCAGCATCTGCCCCTCGAGCAGATAGCCAAAGCCTGTCATATAGTCGCGCCAACGGCTCACGTACCGGCAGGCGACCGTGGCTTCACCGCGCGGCGTTTGCCGCAGCAACTGGCGCGATGCAGCGTACTCGCCCAACATCATCGCCCGCGCGGCAAGCCGGTTGGCATGCACCTGTTGCAGCCAGGCATCGGCTACCGGGGGCGTATCACCCCAACGGTCCATCACACGACCAGCGCGGTCAGGCTCGTCAGCAAAATAGGCAGCCGCACTCAGGATAAGGTCGACCTCGTATTGCACCGCCTCCTCGGGCTCGGCGCTGCGCAATATGGCCTGAGCCTGGATCTGCGCCTGCTCGTGGCGGTCGCTCATCGCCAACGCCCATGCTATGGCGAGGCGCATATGCGGATGCTGGTCCAGCACTGGCTCCGGGAGCCAATCCAGCCATTCGAGTACGTCGACCAGACGGCCTTGGGTCAAGGCTTCGTGGAGGCTACGCTGTGCGAGTGCATAGGCTGTCTCCGTCTCCCCGCACGCCAGGGCGTGGCGCGCAGCGGCTTCGATCATGCCCTGGTCAGCTAGCCATTGCATCGCCCGCCTGTGCAGGTCCAACCGTACCGCGTCTGGGACTGCAACCAGACGCACGCGCAACGCCTCGCGGGCCATTGAGTGCAGCCGGAACCACTCGCCGCGCCCCTGCGCGCTGAAAAAAAGTGGCGTCTCACTGGCAAGACGCAACAGCCGCTGCCTTGCATCTGGTTTCCCGGTAAGCGCTGCGCAGAGATCGGCGTGCAGGAGGTCGACGATCGACACGCGTGTCAGGAAATCGGCATCCTCAGCGCTGAGTCGTTCGAGCAGCGCCATCACGAACTGTTCGCGAATACCGCCCGCGCTGCTGGCGAAGGCGTCAATGGCGGAAACGGGATCCTGTGTATCAGCGATGGCGGAAAGGGAGAGTTGCAGGCCGAGCGGCCAGCCTTCGGTGATGTCGTGCAGCCTCGCGCTCGCATCCGCACCGACCTCGGCACCGAAACGGCTGGCGATGAGAGCGATGGTTTCATCGAGGCGAAAGCGAAGTGCTGCAGCGTCGACCGTCGCGCAATGACCGTAGGGGCGCAACCGTGAGATGAGCTTGTCGCATCCGCCGCGCGCGGCAATGACGACACGCAGGTTGGCCGGCAGGTTTTCGAGCAGGTAGCCCAGCGCCTCGTGACTCGCCTGTTGTAACTGCTCCGCTTCGTCGAGTATCAGCACGATGTCGAGTGCTGTGCGAGCGATCTCGGCAAGCCATGCAGTGATTCCTTCGGGCGGCGTGTCTGGCGCCGCGCCTCCTTCCAGCAGGCGCCTGCCGAATGTTGCCCGCCCGGATCCCGTTCGGACGGCCAGCGTCAAACCCACGAGCAGGCGCCGCGGATCGTCGCGCCCGTCAAGCGAAAGCCACGCCACTGCGCTGCCACGCATGAGGTATTCGTGGCGCCACTGGATCAGCAGTGAAGTCTTCCCGAAGCCAGGAGGCGCTTGCACGATCGTCACCGGACACTCGCGAAAGCGCCCACTTTCCGCGCTCAGGCGAGCACGCGCAAGCAGGTGTCGCGGTGCACGTGGAGGACAGATCTTCAGGGCGAGTTCCGGATTCGCGACGGGTAGTTGATTTGTCATCAGTCTAGCTACGTCTCAAACTTGCCATGGCGGGGGGATTGAATCAGTTATTGCCCCCCATTCTGCCTCTTGTAAGGTACGGGAGCCCCCCTCCGCACGGGAGGGGATTATGGAGCCGTAGTTCCCTACCATTGTGCCTGTATTCGTCTACGGTAAATACAAGAAATTCCATGTTCCGGCATCTCGGCGTATCCATTGATTCGAGTGACCCCAGTACCGAGGCGACGATCCAGGCGATCTGGCTCGCGCATGAGATGCGGGCCCGCGTCAGCTTCTGGTATGCGCAGCCCATACCCGACAATTCACTCGCAGAGGTGCACAGCGAGTACAAGGCAAGCGAGGTGTTGATCCGCGCAGACGCCGCCGCACGGGCGCTGGGTCTTTCGCCTTACGTGGCCGCCAACCTTTTCGCAGATCGGGCAGGCCACGAGATCCTGAATGCTGCGGCGCTCGCCGGATGCGATGCAATCGTCCTGACTCACAACCCTGCTCGCGAACTGCGCGGGTCCACAGCATATGAACTGCTGGCGAATGCAACGGTTCCCGTGTTGATCGAGCCGGCGTGCGCACCCGCCCGCATTCCTGCTGTTGAGTTACTGCGTACTGAGTATCAACGGCTCACCAGCCTGCTACACAGATGGCTGTGTCTTTTGAGCACCGTCCATGCTCAGGACGAGCGCGCACTGCACCCGTACTGGCTAGCCATGCAGTCTGTGATCACCTATGTGCGACAGACGGTGCACCCGCTTCAACGTTGCAAGGAAGCGAGACTGTTCAGCTGGCTCCAGCATCGCGCTCCAGACGTTCGCGCGGAAGTCGATGAACTTCTGCTTTTGAACCGGCGGGAACAGGAGCTGCTTGACGATCTCGAATCGAACTTGGCGCGCCCGCTGGGCAGCAAGGCGGCACTGGCCGGACTATCGTCCGCACTTACCCGCTACGCGAACCTTGTATGGTCCACCAGGGGGCGGGAAGAGAGCGTCATCCTGCCTGCGGCGATTCGCCATCTCAAGACAACTGAGTGGGAACGGCTTCATGCGGAATTTCACGACGCATGCTGGGCAAGTGACAGTGCAAACGCATCGGCTACCTTTGCGAGCCTGAGCGACACCCTCTACGCTGACATGGGACCAGGGTGCAGAGATGTCTCAGCATGCCCAACTGCGAATTGACACAGGCATGTACATTTACTTCTGCGAACCGCGTAGCCCTTGGCAACGCGGCACCAACGAAGACACGAACGGCCTTCTTCGCCAATACTTCCCTAAGGGAACGGATCTAACGCCATGTGCGAATCGTTCTTCGGCACACTCGAATCGGAGTTGCTCGCGCGCGAACACTTCGACACCCACGAACAGGCCCGACGCCGTCTGTT
>NZ_JBNDKT010000043.1:0-60258 GCF_050435685.1 Paraburkholderia sp. GAS448 | reverse complement strand
CGGTCAGCTTACGCTGCGAAAAAGCGGACATTTGAACTTGGCTAAAAGCGGACATTACAACTTAGCCTCTACAAACAAATATGTTGATAATTTATCTTATGTCAAATCAAACATCGAAACCCAAACCCCCGCACTTGAGGCACCAACTCCTGTCAACCTGTCCGCCCTCGGTAATTACGATCAATCACCTGCGCCACGCGTATGGTGCGACGACGCTCGCCAGTGCGCTCGGCAACCGGCAACCGAGCGCGAACGGGCTCGACATTGCGCGCTACAAAGGCAAGCACGTCGCGGAGCTCGCCTACTGAGGACACGTCGAATGGACGGTTCGCGCCGATGCCGATCATCGCCTGCAACGTGGTCTGTACCTTCATCGGCGCGAACTGGCGTGCTTCGCACGAAACCGCCCCCTTCGTCAGCGTCCATAACGCAGCAAGAAGTCCCTCAGCAGCGGATTGACTTCATGAGCATGCGTCAGGTTCGGCGTATGCCCGGCCCCTGCCACGCTTACTATCCCTTTGCAGTTCGGCAGCCGGGCGGCAAGTGCTTCGCCGCAGCCGGGATCGATGGCCGCGTCGGCGTCGCCGTGGAATACGATAGACGCGTGCGTAATGTCGTGGAGCAGATTCGTGATGTCGTCACGCGAGGTCAGCGCATCGACCGGATGATCGAAATGTTCGCGCGGCAAGCGCTGCCATTTCGCCGTCCAGGCTGACGCCTCATAGTCAGGGCCGAGGAGAAACGCTGCCAGGTTCCCGGCGACGTTCGCGGCGCCGCTGCGTGTCCATTCCGCTTTCAGCTGCTCGAACGAGTCCGTGACCGACATGTCGTCGAGATCGCTGCGCGTCGCGATCAGGGCGAGTGCGCGGAACCGGTCAGGCTCCAGCAGCGCGGCGCGCATCGACACGAACCCACCCTGCGACATGCCGACAAGCGACGCGGACGCGATCTCCAGGTGATCCAGCAGGCCGATCAGGTCGCGCGCGGAATCCCAGTAACTGAATGCCCGATTGGTCGGCCCCGTTGCGCCGAAGCCGCGCTGGTCCCACACGATGCACCGGAATACGTCTTGCAGATTCTCGACGTTAGGCAGGAACATCTCGCCGTCCATCAAAAAGCCGTGGCTGAAGACCACGACGGGTCCGTCCTGCGGACCAGACTCTTCATAGGCAATGCAGATGCCCTCGCGTTCAAACCATGCCATTTCGCCCCTCTCATCGTCTGCGATGTGCTGTCATGCGCGTGATGTCGCGCGCCAGTCTCACTATGGAGCGATTCATCCGCGTCGTGATGATCGAATGAAGCGATGGCTTGCCGTATCGTCCGGAAATTGCCGAATTCTAGCGCTACATCACGCTGCGCCTGCGATATTCGCAAGCCCGCATCACGGACCAGGCATACCTGTGTCTTGTACCAATTGACTCACTGTGATTCATTTGATGAAGTATCAAGTCTGAGAATGTTTCGAAGAACTTTCGATCGTTCCACAACGCGGCAACGCACCGCTAACGACCACGCGAATGTCACAACGGCATCGCACCGCAACGAGCAGCCCCCTATGACAACCATGACGATCGATTCGGAGAAGCCAGTCTGGATCCTGCAGGGAGATTTTGGCCGCGCGACGGTCAATTTGATCAGTCGTCCGCTCGTCGCCCACGCGCATGCGCAGTACCAGTTCCTGTTCAAGCTCGGCGGCGCCGACTGCGGCTTTCGTATCGGCGCACAGGATTGCATGCTCACGAACGAGCGAGCGATTTGCCTGAATCCGTGGATCGAACACGCGAAGAGCGGCAATGACGACATGCCTTCGCTGATCCTGTCACTGGTCGTCGAGACGTCGTGGCTGCGCGCACGGCTGCAGCTTGCGGAATCCGGTCACGCGGGCATCTTTCCCGACGCGGTAGTTGTCGTCACGCCGGACGTGCGTCACCACGTTGAACGCCTCTCAGCCTCGATCACCCACCATCTCGTCGCGCACGACGACGGCGGCATGCCGATTCTCGAAGACCTCGTTTCCGCGCTCGGGCGCGATTTCGCGGATCCGGCGCTGAACATGGGCATCGCGCCGTCCACGCGCCCCGTCGACTTCCGGATCCGCAAGGCGCTAGACTTCATCAAGCGTTCGCCAATGCCGAATCCGAGCGTCGCACAGGTCGCCGCGCAGGTCGGCCTGTCGCGCTCGCGCTTCTTCGAGCAGTTCCGCCGCTGCATGGGGATCTCGCCGCAGCATTACATTGACTGGGTGCGCATGTCACACGCGATCCAATTGCTGGGGGCGAGCGACCGGCCGCTGGCCGACATCGCCGACGAACTGGGTTTCGAAGAACATAGTCACTTCACGCGCTTCTTCTCGCAACACATGGGCGTGCCGCCAAGCGAGTTTCGCCGTCACTCGGTCGTGCTGAACAACGCGCACGACTGAGCAACGCGGCGCGCCCCGAGCACGTGCGCCCGGATCGTACGCCGGGCGCTTGATACGCGCCTCGAGCGAATTGCTCTTTCAGGCCGGATCGGCGAGCACCGGATTGCGCAACACGCCGAGGCCGTCGATTTCGACTTCGACCACATCTCCCGGCCGCATGTGCACGAGCCCGGGCGTCGGAAACGGGCCATATTGGCGCGACAGGTCCTGGCCTTCGACGTCGTCGGGTTGCGGCTTGAGCGCGCCCGGCGTGCCCATCGCGATCAGATCGCCCGGCCGCAGCGAATAGCCGCAGCTCAGGTAGCTGATCGTGCGCGCGACGTCGATCAGCATGTCGTCAAGCGGTGCGCGTTGGCGAACGACGCCATTCACGCGCGTGAGCACGGTATGCCGCGCGGGGTCGCCGAATTCGTCCGGGGTCATCAGCCAGGGGCCATAGGAGCCGGACGCCTCGAAATTCTTCCCGAGGCCGAATTGCCGGTTGTGCATCTGATACTCGCGCACCGAGCCCTCGTTCAGGCACGTATAGCCGGCCACATGGTCCATCGCGCGCTCGACTGGAATGTATCGCCCCGGCTTGCCGATGATAACGGCGAGCTCGCCTTCGTAATCGAATGCGCGTGCGACCGATTCCGACGGCGCGACGATCGGCTCACCCGCCCCGACGTAGGACGCAGCGGTGCGCAGGAACAGGTGCGGATAGTCGGGGTTGGTCTGCAGTCCGGTCTCCGCGATATGGCTCTTGAAGTTCAACGCAAGCGCCCACATGGCGTTCGGTCGATGCAGAAACGGTTTGAGCGTCACGTCGGCGAGCAGACGATCGCCTGAGCGGCCTGCAGTCGCTTCGCGCAAGCGAGCAAGACCGTCGTCGCGCTCGAGAATGCAGATGAGATCCGCCGGCAAATCCGGCGCGACGTCCGCGGCGGCAATGAAATGACTCGGGCTGGTGACGACGCCCAGCGCGGTGCGGCCGGCGTCCAGATAGGCAATGATTTTCATCGGTACGGGTACAGGTAAAGTCGAGTTGAGTGAGCCGAACGGCAGAGCGCCGCCGGTGATTCAGGCAGTCGGCAACGAACGGGCGGCGGCGCGGTGTCCCGCAACCGACAACGCACCGAGCACGACGATCGCCAGGCACGCCGGCACAATCGCGGTCAACACGATGTCGCGCGGCGCCCAGCCGAGCGAGAGCAGCGCACCGCCGATCGCGGGACCGACGAACGAGCCGACGCGGCCCAGCGCATGTCCCCAGCCCACGCCAGTCGCGCGCAGGTGCTCAGGATAGAACGCGACCGCCAGAGCGGTCTGGCCCATGATCCCGTTGACGAGCCCCGCGCCGATTGCCCCGATCAGGAGCAGCACGCCCATGGGCGGGACGGCAGCATGGGAAAGCGTGGCGATACCCGCGATCACGGCCACGATGCCCACCGTCAACGCCGTTTTCACCCGCACGTTGCCGGCCAGTGTCATCGCCGTGACTGCCGCGGTCATCAGCAGGTTGCCGCTGAGCCCGCCAATGCTGAACGCCGCCATCCCGGCCGGCGCATGCTCGAGCGAGAAGCCGAACGAGAGCAGCAGGGTCGGCAGCCAGAGCAGCAGCGCGTAGACGTCCATGAAGATCAGGAACGAAAACAGCCACAGCAGGCACGTATAGGCGGCGAATCCGTTGCCGAATAGCGCCCTTACCGGGTTCGTGCGCTTGTGCTGCGCAGGCTCGGCGCGTCGAGGCGCGCCTGCCGGCAGGATGCGGTAAAACGCCGGCACGACGACAAAAGGCAGCGCGCCGCCGAGCATAAACACCGCCTGCCAGCCGAACCGGTGCATCAATGGACCGCCGACGACACCGCCGATCACCGCGCCAACCGACATGCCTGTCGTCACGAGCAGCGACGCCGCCACCTTGTGCCGCGCGCCGATGATCGACGCCGACGCGGCAATCGCGATCGGCAGCGCAGCGCCCAGGCCGATTGCCGCGAGCACGCGCATTGCCGAGAGCACGGCGACATTGCCCGCATACATCGTGAGCCACGTCGTGGCGCCGAACAGCACAACACTTGCAAAGCCAACGAGCCGATGCCCAAAACGCTGGGCGAGCGGTCCCGTCACGATGAATCCGATCGCGGCGCCGAGGTTCGTCGCGACGAACACCGGCGTGAACGCCGCGGCGCTGAGTTGCCAGTCGCGAGCGAGAGTCGGGACTACGAACGAAATCGATGTGGTATTGAAACCGTCGAGCACCACGACGAGAAAACAGACGAACAGCGCGAAACACCAGCCAGTGCGGCCGGCCTCCGGGGTCGCGGCACGAGCCGCAACCGGTCTGGAGTCTTTCAGGTCTTCCATGTTCATTTCCTTGCCTCCTTGCGACGCGCAAGTGTCCGGCGCACGAACACCGGCGCGGCGCATGCATACCTGACAACAAAACCCCGTGCGGCTCACGCGCGCACGTAAGCGGAAATGCGACGCTGCAGCTCAGCCGAGAAAATGCGCTTCGGCAGCATGCAGTGAATGCCCTTTGGCGGAACGGTCGCATAGACCGTGTGGGTCTGGTTCGCGTATTGCGTCACGCGGAAGCTGCCCGCCACGCTGTAGATGCCGTAGCAATCTTCGGGTGCGATGCCAGTCGCGGCCGACAGCCAGCCGATCATCTGCCGCAGGCACGCGACGAGCGAGCTTTCGAGGCTGTCGGAAAAACCGAAGCCGATCCAGTGTTCGGGCGTTTCCGCCATCGGGCCGTCGAGCCCCTTGTGCTTGTGCAGCACGAACTGGATGCGCATCTCCTCGAACGCAGTCTCGATCGACGTCTGGTCGATGTTCCCTTCGCCGGATGCGCCCATCGAACCGCCTGTCCACACGCGGCCGCCGCTCGACTGCACCGGCAGGAATACCGAGCTGCCCACGTTCAGTACCGCGCAATCGAGGTTGCCGCCGTAGCTGCCCGCGAGGTTCGCGCTGGTCGGCCGGTCGCCGGGCGGCTGCGTACCGAGATAGGCCTGGAATGGCTTCAGCGGAATGTTGACGCCAGGCACATAGGACGCGTAGGCTCGCGCTTCGTCGAACTTCAGGTAGCGCAGGTACGGCGCAAAGTCGTGCGGCAACGCCCCCACTCCGGGCGGCGCCGAGTTCCAGCCCCAATCGATTGGCTTCATCTTCAGCAGCCGGCACTCGACGAGATCGCCAGGCTCCGCGTCGTCGATCGCCACCGGACCGATCAGCGAGAACGCGCCGTTCGGATACTTCTTGCGGATCGGCTCGCGCTCCTTGAACGTCATGCCGTATTTCGCTTCGTTGCCCCAATTGGTCCACGTGCCGTCGTACCAGACCGTGTCGCCGGAGCGGACGGTGACGGCGGCGGGCGTGCCCGGAGCCATCTGGCCGACCTGAACGGTGTCCCACGACGGCACGAGACGCACGACCTTGCCGCCCGGCAAGGACTGCATCGCGTTGTTACCCGCCGGGGCAGTGCCTGTTGCCGCACGCGCGGCCCCTGCGAATCCTGCCGCGCCCGCCGCGAGCGCGCCGAAACCGAGCTTGAGCATCGTGCGCCGGCAAAGCACCGTCGCGTCCTGCGTCGTCGCGCGGGTTGACTCCGTGTCGTTTGCCGCCACGTCACCCGGTTTGAATGTATCGGATGTGTTTTTCATAAGTCGTCCTGACATGATTTCAATTAAAGAGGTGTCGTCATCTCGAGGTCCGCGCACCAAAAGCCTCGATGGCTTCCTTGAGCACTTCGTCGTCGACCGCGGACGGCGCGCCGCCCGCTCCGACCGCCCCCAGTAGCTGTCCGTTCTGGAAAACCGGAAACACGCCGCGCGCCGGCAGGAACGGTGCGTAATAGCCGGCGCTGGAAACGTTGCTGTACTCCGATGGATCGTCGCGATAGCGCTGCTCGAGCGTGGCGCCCGACTGGCCGCCGAGCGCGACGGACGCGAAAGCCTTGCCGCGCGCGAAATCGAGCGTCGCGAACGGCGCGCCGTCCATGCGCACCGCCGCGAGCAGATGGCCGCCCGGATCGACCACTGCGAAACTCATCGCGAGATGGCGTGCATTGGCGGCCGCTACCGCGATGCCGAGCAGCTTCTGCGTTTGCGCATAGCTGAGCGCGTAGCTTGTCGTAGGCGCGGGCGGCACCGTCTCCTGCTGCGCCGCTCCCGACACGACGGCCACGCAACCGGCCGCCACGATGGCCGCGCATGCCGCTCGATTAACCCAGAACCTGACGTTCAACTTCTTTTCCTCCTTCTCACCAACCGTTTGCTTTGCACCAGCGTACGGGCGACCAGCCGAATTCCGGTGACCGCAGAGCCCGGGCGCTTACCGGTAAGTCCGAAAAAAGTCGGCGTGCGCGGTGCCTCGTTCATGTCCGCCGCGGCCGGCAATCGAACGAACGAATGCCGCCTTTTCAATTCCGGTCACGATCCAGGGTATTCACGTATAAATGCAGCCCATCTATGCTGTCTAAGCTGGATTCAGGTGCCCGCGATCCGGCACCTGGGAGAATCGCCATGAAGACCTGGATGCTGGGTGCAGCACTCGCGCTCGGTGCGTTCACGACGGCAACGTCCAGTGCGCACGAGCACTTTCACCTCCGTCACGAACACACGTACCCGCGATACCATCCGCCAACGCAGCAGCAGGACACGGGGAATGCCTCGCGTCCATCGCCCGACTCGCGTCCATCGCCCGACTCGCGTCCATCACCCGACTCGAGCGCCGCGCAATCGGGCTGAGCCCAACTCTCCGACGCCGTACGGGTGCGGCGAAAAAGCCCGCGAGGCGGTCGCTCATACGCCTCGCGGACAAGCCGCACTACTCACTGGAGAGAACAGCCTTTATTCCGTGCCGAACACCGATACGCCGGTCCCTGCGAAATCCGGAGACGGTCCCTTTGCGAACGGCACGAACACGTGATGCGACTCGCCGTCGACTGCCACCGAGTGCGCGCCGGTGCCCGTCGGCACGATGGCGACGAGGCTGCGCGTGCTTGCGTCGACGATACCCAGTGCCGGCTCGAACTTCGCCGCCTTGTTGCCGACCTGTGACACGTTGTCCGCCGAATGATGGCCGGCGGCGAGGAAGTAGCGGTTCGAGACCGGGTCGTAGACCGCCTCGTCGGTGCCACCGAACGGCAGCTCAGCCAGCGGCGTGCCGTTGGTGCGATCGATGATCACGGTAGACTGCTTGCCGCCCTCGTCCGGATCGCAGCCGATCAATGCGTCATTGCCCGGCCCAAGCGCGACACCGGTCGGCCCTTCGCAGCCCTTCAGCTTGAACACCGCAGCGACTTCCGGCTTGCCTTCGAGCACCGTCTTCACCGGAATGAGGTCGACCTCGCCCTTCGGGTTCGCCTTCGTGCCATCGTTGTTCAGCACGAAGTTCTGCGCTTTGCGATCGTAGGCGCACGCTTCGAGCCCGGTCGAATCCTTGAGCGGCAGCTTCGCGATGACGGCTTGCGAATTGGTGTCGATGAACGTCGCGAACGGCGGCTCTTCCGCACCGCTCGAGAACATCACCACGTGGTGATCGGGATCGAGGCAGCCTTCGTCGGCACGAATGCCCGAGGTGCTGACCTCGATACGCTTGACGAGCTGCTTCGACGAAACGTCGATCACCTTGACCGCATTCACGTCGCCGACGTATATCAGCGACGATCCCGGGATCGGGATCACGCCGGACGGCCCCGATTTGTCATGGGTCGGACCGATACCCGCGAAGTCCGCGGAGATCCGGTCACGCAGCGTCATGGTCTTCGAGTCGAATACATCGACCGTCGCATTCGATCCGTCGGCCAGGTAGTAGGTGCCGTCCGATGACGCACTGATGTCGAAGCCAAACGGCTTCGCGCTCGTCACGGCAATGTTGGTGATCAGCTTCGGACCGTTGCCGGGCGCATCGCTCGCCCACGCAATCGCTCCTGCGGCGACGACGCCCGTCAGTACAGTCGCGCAAATGGCTTTGTTCATGTTTCCGCTCCTCCAACCTCATGTTGATATGTCCGGCCAGTGCCGGGATGGAATACCGCTTTCTTTGGCGTGCGATCAGAAGCTGTGATAGACGCCGACGCGCACGTCCGCCTGCTGGCCCGCCAGTGACGGCTGGAAACTCGCGCCGATCACCGCGTTCACGCCGGCCGATGCCTTGAGGTAATCGCCGGATACGTAGACCTGGGTGCGCTTGGACAACGCATACAGCGCGGCCGCCGTCACCTGGTTCCACGTGTGGCCCTCGAATCCCGTGTGCTGATAGCCGCCGACGAGCTGGAGCGCCGGCGTCACCTGCCACGTCGCGCCGCCTTCGTAGACATGCATCACCGAGTCCTCATCGAGATACTTCAGGACCGTGTTGCTGAAGTTGCCGTACAGCGTGACGTCGCCGATCGCATAGGACGCGCCGATGCCCAGCGTCCCGAGCGACCGGATCTGGAATTCCGGCGCGAGATCGGTTGCAACGTTGTCCGACACACTGGCAACCTGCTGTCCGAAGAACGTGTGCACGCCGATCAGCGCGTACGGGTCGAGCGTGGGCGTTGCCACATACGTGTAGGCGGCGGCGACTGTCAACGGGCCGTTCGCGTACTGCGCGCCGGCACTCCAGCCACTGTTGTCGTGGAAGCTGCCCGCTGTATTGCTGAATCCATACATCGCGCCGAACGTCAGGCCGCCAAACAGCGTCGGGCTCACGTACTTGATCGAATTCTTCAGGCGATCGTTGTTCGTGCGATCGAAGTCACCCTGGTGGATTGCATAGCCACTGCCCGCCGTGCTGACGTTGAACTGACCGAAATAGTCGGCGCTGAAATCGAACTGGTTGCCGAGCGAGATCGTGCCGTACGGCGTCTGGACGCCGACCCAGGATTGTTGCCCGAACAGTGTGTTCGGCTGGTTCAGTTCGCCGTTGCTCAGGTTAAAGAGCGACGACAGCTTGAACAGTGTCGCGTAGCCGCCTCCGAGATCCTCACGACCTGAGAGGATCCACAGGTTCGGAAACAACACCCCGCTGTCCATCTTCGTATTGGAGTGCCCACCCTCGTTCGTGACGTAAGTAATACCCTCGTCGAGCTTGCCCGACAGCGTGACGCTGCTCTGTGCCAGCGCGCCGCTGCTCATTGCGGCACCTAGCAGCGCGGTGATCATCCTTCTCCTCATCTCCACCTTTCCCCTCCATTTTTCCGTCCGTGGACCGGATGTTGATCTCAATCGAACTCGAATACATTCGTACTACGAATTGTTTTGTGTATTTTCCATTCCGCATAGATGCTTGAATCAGGCCAGGCACACCGCTACCCGTTCGATCCCTTCGGCGCATCAAGTCCGGGTAACCCGAGCCCTACATCGTTGAATCAATGTTAGGCGAGATCGGGCGAGAGCACTTCGTCGATCAGTCTCACCGCTTGTCAAATCGTCTCGTTATTGCACCCACTATCGAAACCGCGAAACGTCCGAATGAATGTTCGGGCGTCACCGGACACGCCGCGCAATCGGCACATTCAGCGTGTGCGGCCGCCCTGACGCCGCGCGAGCGCGTCGGCCAGCACGGCGAGCAACAGGATCGCGCCGACCATCATGGGCTGCCAGTTTGCGTCGAGGTTCAGCAGGTTCATGCCGTCGATCACGAGGGACAGGATCACGCATCCGAACAACGTGCCGAGCAAAGTGCCCGTTCCGCCGAACAGCGACGCGCCGCCGATCAGGATCGCGGCGATCGCCGGCAGCAGGATCGGCTCGCCCATTGCGGAATCTGCCGCATTGACACGCGCCAGATAGACGATCGCCGCGATGCCCGCCATCAGACCGCTGATCGTGTAGACCGCGATTCGCCGGCCGCGCACGGGGATACCGGACAATCGCGCCGCCTCGGCGTTCGCACCGATCGCATAGATTTCGCGGCCGAAATTGAGGCACGCGGTGATAATCGAGCCGCCGATCAACACGATCAGCATCATGTAGACCGGTAGCGGCACGCCTAGCCAGAAGCCAGT
This sequence comes from Paraburkholderia sp. GAS448, assembly GCF_050435685.1. Classification (NCBI taxonomy): domain Bacteria; kingdom Pseudomonadati; phylum Pseudomonadota; class Betaproteobacteria; order Burkholderiales; family Burkholderiaceae; genus Paraburkholderia; species Paraburkholderia sp. GAS448. The sequence goes on along the minus strand of NZ_JBNDKT010000043.1, from coordinate 49,855 downwards.
GCCGAGCGCGCGAAAACCTTCTGGAAAACCGAATATTTCGTTGCCCCCCATGTAGTGGAACGCCAGGCCCTGGACGATCCACAACATGCCGTATGTCGCGAGAAACGGCGGCAGGCGCAGCAGCGTGACGGCAAGGCCGTTCAAGAGGCCGATCGACCCACCGCACGCCAACGCGGTCGCAACCGCCAGCACGGGCGAACCGCCGGACTTCATGGTCCCCGCGGCGAGACAGGCGGACAGTGTCAGGTTAGCTGCGATCGACAGGTCGAAACCGCCCGACAGGATCACGAGCGTGAGTCCGGATGCCAGCAGGAACATCAGGCTCGCCTGCCGCAGGACGTTGAGCAGATTCGCCGATGTCGCGAAGCCGTCGGTCGCGATCGTGAGCGCCAGCGCTATCGCGGCGACCAGAAACATCCGGTAGACCAGTGCTGCGCTTTCGTCGCGAATGTGACGGCGGACGTCGAGGCGCCCGACACGGTTCAGCAAGAACCGGGAAGGATTCTGGATACTCATGCATGGGCTCCGAGGAAACGGGATTTGCGAAGGCTGTCGACGAGAATGACGAGCAGGACCAGCACGCCGACGGACACCACCTGTAGCGACGACTCGACGCCAAGCAGGTTGAGCGCATTGCGCAGCATGCCGATCGTCACGACGCCCAACACCGTGCCCGTGAGCCAGCCATCACCGCGCTCGAACGACGTACCGCCGAGCACGACGGCGGCGATCGCATCGAACTCGATGCCGATCGCGGCGTTGGGCTCGGCCGCATTCATCCGGCCGACGAGCAGCAGCGCGGCGAGCCCGGCGAACAACCCGCTCAGCGCATAGATCGCGACATGGAAGACCTTCGCCTTGACGCCGGCGAGCGTCAGCGCGTCGCGATTGCCGCCGATCGCGAACACGTAGGTGCCGAACTTCGTGTGATAGAGCAATACGTATGTCACCGCCCAGGCCGCGAGCGCACAAACGATCGGAAACGGCATGCCAAGGACCGTCATCGCATAGAGGTGCGAGAGCGCGGGCGTCGCAACCACGACTGCATTGCCGTCGGTCAGCACCAGCGCCATGCCGCGGGCGATGCCGAGCATCGCGAGCGTGACGACGAAGGGCGGCAAGCGCAGTTGCGCGATGAGCGTGCCGTTCAAGCCGCCGGCCAGCGTACCCACTGCCGCCGCCACGAGCAGCGCGGGCACGATGCCAGCGCCCGCCGCGAGAGCCTGCGCGAACACGACGCCACCGAGGCTCAGCACCGCGCCCGCGGACAGGTCGAGCCCTTCGCTAAGGATCACAAGTGTCATCGGCATCGCGATCACGACGAGCATGGCGATTTGCGAGCCAATGTCCGCCAGGTTGCCGCTTGATGCGAACCCCGGAACCCCGATCGCCGCGATCGCCGCAAGCGCGACGCTCACCCATACGATGGACGGCAGCGGCCGCCGCCGGCGCGCGGCGAATCGCGGGGCCTGCTGTAGTTGACCTGTTGTCATCACGCCTCCTCATGCATGGCCAACGCCAGAATGTTTCGCTCACTCAGCCTGTCTTTTGGCAGTTCGCCCGAAATCGTGCCTTCGCGCATGACGTACGCGCGGTCGCACACGTGCACGATCTCCGAGAGCTCCGAGCTGATCAGCAGCACAGCCGCCCCCTCTTCGACGAGGCGTTCGATCAGCGCAAAGATCTCGGTCTTTGCGCCGATGTCGATGCCGCGCGTCGGTTCGTCGAAGATGAACAGCCGGCAGCCGGCGCTCAGCCATTTGCCGATCACAATCTTTTGCTGGTTGCCGCCGCTCAGGAACTGCGCGCGCTTGCCCGGATCGCCGGGCGCAATTCGCAGCGAATCGATCAACTCGCGCGTCGCGCACCTCGCTTGCTCCGCGCGGTACCAGCCCTTCGGGAACATCCGCCACAGACTGGCGGCAAGCAGGTTTTCGTGCACCGAGCGCGTGAGCGCGAGCCCTTGCTGCTTGCGGTTCTCCGGAATCAGGCCAACGCCGCGCGCCGCCACCCTGTGCGGCCCGCCTGTCACCTGCTGGCCGAAGATCTCGACCCGGCCGCTCTGGATTGGATCCGCACCGAACACCGCCCTGACGACTTCCGAACGCCCCGCTCCCACGAGGCCCGACAGCCCGACAATCTCGCCACAGCGCACGTGGAGATCGACGCCGTTCACGCCGGTGGCAGTCCTCAACTGCTTCACGTCCAGCGCCATGTCGCCCGGCTTGCTGACGTAGCGGCGCTGATAGACGGTGCCGACCGATCGGCCGACCATCAGCGCGATCAGCTCGTCGGGCGTCGTGTCGGCGGCCGTCATCGATTTCACGAGGCGTCCGTCGCGCAGCACGGTCACGCGGTCGCCGAGGTCGAACACCTCCTTCATCCGGTGCGAGATGTAGACGATCGCGACACCCGCATCGCGAAGCCTGTGCACGACTGCGAACAACGCCTCGGCCTCGCGGTCCGAGATCGCGGCGGTCGGCTCGTCCATCACGAGCACGCGAGCGTCGTGCGACAGCGCCTTCGCGATCTCGATCATCTGCTGCTGCGCGACGCCAAGCTCGGCGGCCTGCATGCGCGTGTCGTACGCGAGCCCGAGTTCGCCGAGCACGGCCGCAGCATCCGCGTGCATGCGGCGATGATCGACGAGGCCGAACCGGTTGCGCGGTTCGCGTCCGAGATAGATGTTCTGCGCAATCGAAAGATGCGGGACGAGTGAGAATTCCTGGAAAATCACCGCGATGCCGAGCCGCTTCGCATCGGCGGGCGACCCGATCGCGACCGGTTCGCCGTCGAAGAAAAATTCGCCGGCATCGGCGCGGTATGCGCCGAATAGCACCTTCATCAGCGACGACTTACCCGCGCCGTTTTCGCCGAGCAGCATGTGCACTTCGCCGGGATACAGTTGCAAGTCGACGTCCGAAAGCGCGCGGACGCCAGGGAAGCTCTTGCAGATCTTGCGTAGTTCGAGCCGTGGCACCGGGCTGCTCGAAGTCATGGTTTCCATACCTACCTCTGCAGTGCGAATGATACGGGGGCGATGCGCGACGCGGCATCGCCCGCACGTCGTCAGGTCAGTTGCTGACTACTTCGTCCCATTTCGGGCACTGTCGCTGGTCGCCCGGCACCTCGAACGGCGCGTAATTCGTCTTGTCGATCACGATGCCCTTGATCAGAACCGTCGACGGCACGGGCTCCTTGCGCAGTGTGCGCACCGCGGCCATCGTCGCGATGCAGCCCATCTTGAAGCCGTTGAATTCGGCGGTCGCGAGCAGGCGCCCGTCCTTGATCGCCTTCACCGATTCCGGCACGCCGCCGATGCCGACGACTTTCGTGTCCTTGCGGCCGGCCGCTTCGAGCGCCTCTATCGCACCCATCGCCATCACGTCCGCCGCGGCAAGTACACCGTCGATCTTCGGATTCGCCTGGATCAGGTTTTCCGTCACCTGCAACGCCTGCAAACGCTGGTAGTTCGCCGGTTGTGACGCGAGCAGGTGCGCGTTCGGGAATTCCTCGAGCGCCTTCTTGAAGCCCCGTACGCGTTCGTCGCTCGTCGTTGAGCCCCGCACCCCTTCGAGGATCACAACGTTGCCCTTGCCCCCTATTCCCGTGAGGAGATAGCGGGCCACGTCGTAACCGAGGTCGAAATCGTCCGCGACGACCACTGACGCGAACTTGCCGCCGGCGACGCGATCGTTGTAGTTGACGATCGGGATACCGATCGCGTTGAGCTTCTCGATTTCCGGCACGACTCCGCGCGGATTGACGCCCATGAACAGCACCGCGCCGGGCTTCTTGACGCTCACGTCCTCGAGTTCGCTCAACTGCTCGCCCAGATCGTTCGGACGCGTGGGCGCGTAGTGCGTGACGGATGCGCCAAGCTGCTTCGCGGCCGCGTCGACGCCCGCGTGCACGAGCGCGAAATGCGGATCCACCTGGTTTTTGTAGAACGCGGCGAGGGTCTCGTTTGCCGCGAATGCGCCGTTGCCGCTGCTCAAGCCCAGTGCGACGGCGCATGCGGCCACCGTGCGCACGCCGCTCCACCCGCCTGACGATGCCTGTTTCAGTTTCAAGTTCGTCTCCTTCTGCCTTTGCTTAGGCTGTGTCCATGCCGCCCAGCGTCCGCCGTCGAGCGTCATGCGCGGCGCCGTCGGCTTGTCGGGTAGCCCGATGTCAATGCAACCGTTTGCATTCCTACACGAGATCCTGGCAGCACTGCGGATCACGACCGTGTGCTGCCAGCCGATCGTGCGTCCCGCAACTGTCAAGCGTTCGCAACTACACGGAATCCAAGCGTGTTTTTCAAACACCCATCCGAACTTTCGCGTCCTGACGAACTCATCGTTCCGCCTTGCGCTGTGCTCTGGCTCGTTCGTGCCCGGCGCGATGTTACGGCCTGCACTCTATGCAAACGTATGCATATACTACTGCGACACGATTCATTGTCAATGCGTACTTGCCGCTGAAGGCACTAAGGGTTTTCACTGCAACATTGATCGCAACCCTTTGCATCACTACAATCGGCACAGACCCACTGCCCCAATCCATGACTACAAGCTCCGATACGCGCGCCGCGGGCCGCGTCACCATCCGCGAAGTGGCGGCCGCTGCCTCCGTCAACGCTTCGACAGTCTCGCGCGTGCTGAACCCCGAGACGCGCCACCTGATCGGCGACGAGGTCGTGCGTCGCGTGCTGGCCGCGGCCAAAGCGCTCGGCTATCGGCAGAACCGCCTCGCGGCGGCGCTGCGCGGCGGGCAATCACGCGTGATCGGCGTGTGCCTTCCGGACATTGAAAACCCGGTGTTTCCGCCGATTGTCTGCGGCATCACGGAAGCGCTCGCGGCCGAGGGCTACGGCGTGCTGATCGCGAATGTCGTCGGCAAGCCCAAGGACCAGGAGCGCATGATCGAGCAGATGCTCGAGCGCCGCGTCGACGGGTTCGTGCTTGCAACGGCGGCGCGCCAGGATCCGCTCGTGCGCCGCTGCATCCTCGACGGGGTCCCGGTCGTGCTCGTCAATCGCGGCGAGGATGGCGGGCAGGTGCCGGAAGTCGTCAACGACGATTTCCTGTCGATGCGGCTCGCCGTCGGGCATCTCGTCGAACTCGGCCACAAACGCATCGCTCATCTGGCTGGTCCGGAACGGCTCGCGACTGGCCTGTCGCGCCTGCAGGGCTTCCAGATCGCGACGCAGCAGCATGGCGTGCCCGGAAGCGTCGTCGTGGAAAGCGCCGATTTCACACGCGAGGCCGGACGTGCCGCGTGCGAGCAACTGCTCGACGCGCATTGCGACGTCACTGCAATCATCGCGGCGAACGACCTGATCGCACTCGGTTGTTATGACGTGTTCGCGGCACGCCGGATTGTGTGCCCTGGCGCCATTTCCGTGATTGGCCACAACGACATGCCGCTCGTCGACATGCTGAACCCACCGCTGACCACGCTGCGGATCCAGCATCGCGAGATGGGCCGTCAGGCCGCCAGACTTCTGCTCGGGCGGATCGCGACGCCTGGCGCCGCGCCGCTGCGCATCACGCTCCCTCCGGAACTGATGGTCCGCGGCTCGACAGCGGCGCCGCGCGCCGCCCCCCGCAAGTCCGCCGGCACCTGCGCGGCCTGAGAACGGCTCACGCCGGCCTCCGGCCCGCATGTGAGCGGCTTTCATTCGTTGCATCCGTTCGCCCGCGCGGCCTGCTTCGCCAGCCATCGATTGGGCGCCGAGCCGACGTGCGACTTGAAGAAGATGGAGAACGCGCTCGGTGTGAAGCCAAGCTCGCGCGCAATAGCCGCAACCGGCATGCCGAGCGCCAGCGCGCACATCGCCGCGCCGGCCTGTGCGGTGCGGCGCCAACGGCCGGCCCCAACGCCCAGTTCGTCGACGAAGAGCCGATGCAGTGTGCGCACGCTGACGCTCGCGCGGGCGGCCATTGCGTCGAGCCGCGAGTCGCGGCCGGGATCCAGAATCATGGCGTCGCACAGCGCCGCGATGCGGCTCAGTGGCGACGGCATGTCGATCGCGAGTTCCCATACGCCCTCCCGCGCCGCCGCGTCGAGCTCGTCGAACAACAAAACTGCCACAGCCCCGGGCGAATGCGCGAGCGCATGGCTCGCGCTCTCGGACAGCAGCGACGTCAGCACAGCCGAACAGCGGCCGATTCTCGCAGGCTGCACGCGCCAATCGCTCAGTGCCGGCGAGATGCGCAGTTCACGCAGTGCCGCGCCGTAAGGCACGTAAAGCCGATGGGTGACCGAGGGCGGCAGCCAGATGCCGCCGCCGCGCGTCACGCAATGCGCGCGCCGCGCGCATGTGATCCAGACGCCGCCGCTTTGCACCTGCACGAACCGGCCGCCGGCGTCGGGTGGGACGTCCTGCCGTGTGTCCGATCCGAGCTGGACGACCGAAATCCGGCAAACGTCGTCGCTCATGGGCGACGAAGCGCGAATCGCGAGCATGCCATCTGCCGGCGTCACCGCGGCTCGGGCCGCAACAGGGGCATCGCCAGCAGGAGCATCGCGGGCCGGTCAGCGCGGTTGTGCAACGCGCGCGGCTCGCCGGGCGCAAGACGGCACGAATCGAAGCTGCGCAGCGCGACTTCGCCCTCGTTCGTCTCCACCCAGACCTCCCCGTCAAGCACCACGTAATGCTTCTCGACGGGCGATGCGTCCATCGACGTATGCCCGCCTGGCTCGATCGTCGACACGCCGAGCCACAGCGATTCGGCGGGCCCGGCCTCGTGCCCCTGCAGCCGTACGCATCGCATCAGGAAGTGCTGGCTGGGAAAGTACTGCGGCGCGTCGTCGAAGCGGGTCACGTTCATGGCTTGAGCAGCACGCGATGAGTCGCGCCGCGATACACCGCCTGATACGCGTGCGCTGCATCGTCGAGCTCGAACACATAGTCCTCTTCGATCGGGAACGGTTTCAGCGCGCCGCGCTCGAACGCGGGCAGCAACGCATCGAGAATCGCCGCGCCTTCCTGGGCGTCGAGCGCGAGCGTATCGATCCCGACGTATGTGTGCTGGCCGCGATAGAACGCGAAGATGTCGAACGGCACTGGTCGCTCGATCGTCGAAATGAAGATCTGCGTGCCGCGCACCGCCATCGCGCGATTCGCGCGCTCGAAATAAGGACTGCCGACCGTGTTGTAGACAATGTCGGCGCCGTGTCCATTCGTCACGTCGCGCACGACTTCGTCGAGGGCGGACGACGACGCATCGATCATCCGCACCTTGCCGCTCGCGTGGCCGATGTACGGCTCCCCAGTACGCCCGACGCCGATGACCGTCGCGCCCGCCAGCGTCGCCAACTGGATAGCCGCCTGCCCAACCTTGCCGTTCGCACCGAGCACCAGCACGACGTCGCCCTCTCCCGCGCCTCCGGCGCGCCGCAGCCCCTCATACGCCGTGATGAACGGCACGCCCACCGCGCCGGCCTCGTCCATCGTCAGGCTGGACGGCTTCTCGCGTACGCTCTGCGCGGGCACGACGAGGTAGCGCGCATGCGTGCCGTCGCGCCGGATCCCCAACTCGCCGCCGCTGCCCCACACGGCCTTATCCACGAGCGCCGCCGGCCCGTCGACCACGCGGCCCGCGTAATCGCGGCCCGGCGTGCGTGGCCACACCGCGTGCGGCATGAAACCGAGCACGGCCTTCACGTCGCTCGGATTGACTGCGGCACTCGCAACTTCGACGAGGCACTCCGCTTCGCCGAATGCGGGCACGGATTGCGTATCGAACTGCAACGCCAATGAATCGATATCTTTACTTTTTTCCAGAACGCGAACGCTCTTCATCCTGATGTCTCCCCTGATCATGTCGGCAAGCGGATCCGCCGCCCTTCACGCGAGCCCGAGCATGTCGCGCGCCTCGCGGCTGGTGGCCACCTCGCCGCCTAGCATCGTCACGATCTCTTTCGCGCGCGCGACGAGTGCCGCATTGTTCTCAGCAAGCACGCCCTTCTCGATGTACAGGTTGTCCTCGAACCCGACCCGCACATGCCCGCCGGCCAGCCAGGCCTGCGCCACCATCGGAAACTCGAAGCGGCCAATTCCGAACGCGGACCAGATCGCCCCAGGCGGCAGCAGATCGCGCGCATACAGCAGCGTCTCGGGCGACGCCGCGAAGCCGTACTTCACGCCCGTCACGAAGGTCCAGAGACCAGGGCCGTCGAGCGCGCCCGACGCGATCAGATCATGCGCCAGATGAATATCGCCAGAATCGAAGATCTCGAGCTCCGGCTTGACACCTGCCTCGCGAATCACATTCGCCATGCGCGCGACGTTCTTCGGCGTGTTGATGACGACCTCCGCCCCGGAATTCATCGTGTTCAGGTCGAGGCTGCACACATCCGGCTTAAGCTCGAGAATGTGCTCGACGCGCCTTTCGGGCGGCAGCAGCGTCGTGCCAGGCGCGGCGATCTTCGGATCGTCGTCGCCCGGAATGAAACGTCCGCCGGGGCCGGTCGTCAAATTGATGATCAGCGCCTCGTCGACGGCGCGAATGCGCTCGATGACTTCGCGGTACAGGCTCACGTCCATCGACGGGCGCCCGCTTTGCGGATCGCGCACATGGATATGCACGGCGGCGGCTCCAGCCTGCGCGGCCTCGAGCGACGCGCCGGCGATCTGCTCTGGCGTGATCGGCAGGTGCGGATGCTGGTCCGGCCGCGTGATGTTGCCGGTAATCGCACAAGTAATCAGGGTCTTGCGTGTATGCATCTCAATCTCCCTCGCGTCAATTCAGTCGCCGACCACCGTCGACGACGATCGTCACGCCGGTGCTGAACGTCAGCTGCGTCGCGCACGCCTCGATGGCCGCCGCGATATCATCCGGCGCGCCGATGCGGCCGAGTGGCGTGGTTGCGGCCGCCCTGGCATTGAAATCGTCGCTGCGTCCCGGCACGAAGCCGGTGTCGACCACGCCCGGCGACACGTTGAGCACGCGGATGCGCGGCGCGAGCGCCCGGCCCAGCGCGGTCGCCATCACGTCGAGACCCGCCTTTGCCGCGCAGTACGCGATGTTGCTGCCGACGCCCGTCGTCGCCGAGATCGACGACACGTTGACCACGAGGCCGTCGCCGGACGCTTCGAGCAGTTCGCGAAATGCGCGGATCGCCGCAAACTGGCCGCGCCAGTTGACCTTCATGATGTCGTCGATCAGCTCGTCGGTCAGCGCATCCAGATCGGCGTGCCTGACCGCTTTCGTGAAGCCCGCCGCGTTCACCAGGATGTCCGCGCGCCCTTCGCGTGCGCGGACGTCGCTCGCAAGCGCATGCAGCATGACGCTGTCCGTGATCGACCCAACTGCGCCGCGATGCCCGTCACCCGGCAATGCCGCCGCGACACGCAGTGCCTTGTCTTCGTCGCGCTGGCCGACCACCACCACGCGCGCGCCGGCACTCGCGAGGCGCGTCGCGGTCGCGGCCCCAATTCCTCCGGTGCCGCCCAGCACGACGGCCACTTTTCCCTGCAGCAATCTGGACACGGTCACACCCCTTGTCACTGGATGGGAGGCGTCGGGTACGTCGGCGTCCCCTCGGCCAGAATGAAATCGAAATCGAGCGTGTAGTACGCGTCGCGCTGGTCCCCGTGCGGGCCGGTGCCGGCTGCGTGATGCTCGAACCTGCCGATGAGGCGGCGGTTCACGCCGAACACGACATCGGTCTCCAGATGGTCGGAGTCGTCGGCGAAAACCTGCGACACGAGCGTGGCGTAACCTTCGGCGAAGATCGCAAAATGCAGGTGCGCGGGACGATAGGGGTGACGCTGCTGGGCCGCGAGCAACGCGCCGACCGGGCCGTCCGTCGGTACCGGGTAGCCGGCCGGGCGCACGCTGCGGAAGCTGAACGCGCCGTCGACACCCGTGCGGAAGCGGCCGCGCAGATTGCGGTCGGGCTGGCTGTCGTCCTGGTTTTCGTACAGGCCCACCGGCGACGCCTGCCAGACGTCGACCATGGCGTTCGGCACGGGTTGGCCGCTCGTGGCGAGCACCCGCGCATGGACGAACAGTGGCGCACCGGGCGAACCCTCGCATGCGATGCACTGGTGGTTCTCGTATTCCGGCGAACCGCCGCGATAGAACGGCCCGAGCAATGCGCCCGGTGTCCGCCCGCTTGCGTCCGCGTTGTTCAGCAAGGCGACCAGGGTTGAAAACCCGAGCACGTCGGCGAGCAGGACAACCTCGTTGTGCCGGTCGTTGCAAGCTTGTCCGACCGCGCGCAGGAACGCGAGTCCCTGCTCGAATTCCGCGTCGGTCAGCCGCACCTGCTTCAGGAACGCATGGCCGTGTTCGATGAGCGCGTCGACGATTTCCTTCAGTCGCGCGTCCTGCGTGCCGGCCATCGCAGCCTTCACGATCGCAGTGACCGATGTCGCGTCGTCGATGACGCCGCCTGGCCAATCCAATTTTGTCATGAGACGTCTCCTATGCAATCGTTTGCATAACATGGCGCAAATATACACGCCGTTTCGGCTCTACAGGCCAATCGTTAACCCTGAATATCCGGCGACGTGATCGTTTGAACAGCGGATCAGGCGAGCAAACGTATGCATCTCAGCATGGCAATTTGTCGCCGGATCTCGGTACTCGGACGCAATGTACGACGCCGCAGGGCTCGGGCGTCACTGCCCGGACGACGAGGCGCCGGCGGCCGCCTTGCTCGCCTGCGCCTTGCGCTCGGCGTTCTGGAGATTTTCCGGATAATTGTTCTGGTCGCCACCGGTCATCCGATAGCCGTTCTTCTCGAGCGCGGCGAGATCCGCGTTGCGCTTTTCCCGCGCGACCTTGCGCGCCGCCTTGCGTTGGGCCTTGCTGATCTGCTTGGCCGTCGACGCCCCCATCGGCACGGGCGCGGCTTGCGTCGCGTCCTGCGCTACGGCGACCTGCGGGCCGACCAGCGTTAAACCAACCGATGTCGCCATCGCCACCACTGCCGAGAGCACGCGAATTCGGGTCATGTTCAGATCTCCTTCCAGATTGTTAAATGTTGGTTGTTGAATGTTGATTGTCGGTTGAGCGCGCACGGGCACGATGGCAGCGTACGGCGACGGACATCATGTGCGTGCCAGCATCGCGTCGACAGGCTATGCAATCGTCGGGCGCGTGTCCTGAATGCGGCCTTAAATCTCCTGATTGCGCGGTCGTCCGGATAGCGCGACTGAACACCTCGCGCCACGCTAACGCTGCGGCGTCAAGCGATCGACGAACCAGTCGCAGATCTCGCTCAGCGCGGGCTCCTGCCGGTCGAGTTGAACGTGCGCCGCGCCGCCTTCAGACGCCAGCCAGACGCGTAGGGTCTTGTCCTTCGAGCCGATCTCTTCCAGCACCTGATTGGCCTCAGCAACGGGTGTCTGCATGTCGCGCTCGCCTTGAACCAGCAGGATGTCGCAGGTGATTTGCGATGCCACGCCCGATAACCTGAACGATTCGAGCTTGCGAAAGGCCGCGTCCCAGTCATCCACACCCATGATGCGCAAGAAATGTTTGCCGGTCGTGCCACGTGCCGCGCTCCGTCCGGCCTGCTGCACACCGGCCTCGGGCGTATAGCCCGTGCGCCGCACCCAGCACGCGTGATAGTCGTAAATTGCCGACCAGGCCACACAAGCCTGGATGCGCTTCTCGAACGCCGCCGCCCGCGGCGCGTAATAGCCACCGAGACTCACGCCGATCAGACCGATCCGGCTCGCATCAATGTCGTCGCGCGTTTCGAGGTAGTCGCACACCTTGCCCACCGCCGCTTCGGAATCGTGACGTGCGGAGAGCCCGCGCAAGCGCAGCGTTGCGCCCTGTCCCGGTCCGTCGAAAGCGAGACAAGCGATTCCGCGCTCTGAGAGCGCCTTTGCGACGTAGAACATCTCTTCCTTGGTGCCGTCGAGTCCGTCCGTGAGGATGACGACAGGCGCCTTGCCGCGCGAGCCACACGCAGGAACGAAGTAGACGGTGAGCGATGCCCCTTCGAACGGCAATTCGAACACTTCGACACGCGGATGCATCAGTGCTGCACCCTGTGCGAAGGTGGCCAGGTGGCAATCGAATGCGTGAGGCGCACGAAAGTCGTCGGGGTCGAGAAACGCTTCCGCCCACTGGTAGTAAATCGCCGCGCGCATGAAAGCATTGCGGGCACTCACTGCGTGACCGCGCTGCGCGGCCTGCGTCGCCTGCGCTTGCACGTACTCCCCAAGACTCATCCACGCCCGGTACCACGCCGCGACGTCTCCATCCGGGTCCATGACTGCTGCTTCTTGCAGTCCGTTGCACGCCCAATCCACTTCGCCGAAATTAGCGCCACTAGCGAGCGCACGCATCACGGCAAGCGACCACATATAGTTGCCGGGGAAATACTGGAACATTCAATACTCCGGGAAAGCCAATTCGAGCCGACACCTTAAGTCCTGAGGCGTGACCAGTCCTAGCCGAATCGCCCCGCCATTTACCAGCGAGTCCGATCTTTTCGGATTTCCGGGGCGCACCCCCGAAGAGCTGTTTATAAATGAAGCGCGGCCTGGTGCAACGCCCCACTTGAGAAAATTGACTTTTGCACGGTCATCGAAGAGGTCGAAAGACGGCGCACCCCGACCCAGTCTGACCGCAGGTATTCAAGTGCGATTGTGTTGCGTTGTGCGATCGTTTGGGCGTTCAGGGCGGTACGTGGAACGGATCGGTGCAATGTACTCGATGAACAATGACGTCGCGCCGCCTCGCTTCGTCGCGTTGGTGAGCAATGCAACGAGCCAACGCCGCATTCGCATAGAGGAAAAACCGGACAATCCGGTAAACAACGGGAAAGGCCGGCTAAGGGCCTGACTACCTTCCCGTCTAGAGTGACCTCGAAGGCATCACCCGTGTACTGGCGAATCTGGAGGTGTCGTGGATCGAGCTGTCGCCCGCTCAACCAGCGTTGATTTTTTCCGCGGTCTCGCACTTATTATTATCGCCGTGGATCATGTTCCGCAAAGCGCTTTGGCCCACCTCACGCTGCATACTTACACATACTGCGATGCAGCAGAAGTGTTCGTTTTCCTGGGCGGCGCCGCCTTCTGGGCGCTGCTCGCCTCGGTGGCTTTGCTGTCGATTCTCGCGCTGCGGGCCGGCACCGGGCCTTGCGCGGTCGGCGAATAAGTGGCCTCTGAGACGAGCCACAAGAAGCGTCCCCGATTCCCGTCCACAGCTTCCCGCCAGCTATCGAAAATTGAGTGCTTGACAATCTATCTATGCGTAGATAAAGTACAAGTCATGGAAACAACAACATCAGTACGCGATCAGATTCTCGACCATGCGGTCACGCAGATCATGCTGCGCGGCTACAACGGTTTCAGCTATCGCGACCTGTCCACTCTGGTCGGTGTGAAGACGTCCAGCATCCACTACTATTTCCCGTCGAAGGACGATCTAATACTGGAAGCGGTCAACGTCTATAGCAGCGACGTCTTGGGCGCGCTGAACGCGATTGACGAGTCGTTGCCCGCCGATGCGAAGCTCGCCAGGTATACGAAGCTGTTCGGCAGGACCTTGGGTGATGGCCATCAGATCTGCCTGTGCGGCATGCTGGCGGCCGACATCGAATCGTTGCCGGACAACATTCGCCAGGCGGTGCAGGCGTTCTTCAAGGCCAACGAGAAATGGCTGACAAGAGTGCTCGCGCAAGGCGCGAAAGAGGGCACGCTGGCCGTCAACGGCAAACCGGAAAACGCGGCGCGTGCGCTCTTCGCGTCGTATCAGGGCAGCGTGCTGGCGAGCCGGCTGTTCCACACGAAAGCGAGACTCGAAGATGTCGAAGCTTCGGTGAAAATCGCGCGATAACCCGGCGGGCAGCCGGGCGCGCAATGACGGGGAATGCCGCCCTTTTTTTTGGTTCATCTGTCTATCTTGTAGTAGATAGATATTGAATAAAGCAACGATAACGTAGTCAAGCAGTCATGTAGCAACCAAAGCAGCGAACGAAGCAATTTTTTTGGACGTCTTGTCTATCTATGAATAGATAGCTCATTACATTGAAGTTCTACCCTTTCCAAAGGAGTCTCACCATGTCGATCGAACAAGTCCTCTACCGCGCTCATGCCCACGCAACGGGTGGCCGTGACGGCCGTGCGGTCGTGCCCGCAGGCAAGCTCGACTTCAAGCTGACCACCCCGCGCGAACTGGGCGGCGCAGGCGGCGAAGGCGCGAACCCCGAGCAACTGTTCGCGGCCGGCTACAGCGCATGCTTCCTCGGCGCGATGAAGTTCGTCGCGATGCGCGACAAGATCGCGATTCCTGCCGACGTGTCGATCGACGGCAGCGTCGGCATCGGCGCGATCCCAAACGGCTTTGGCATCGAAGTCGAACTGAAGATCTCGTTGCCTGATATGGCGCGCGATGCAGCGCAGGCGCTCGTCGACAAGGCGCACATCGTGTGCCCGTATTCGAATGCGACGCGCGGCAACATCGACGTCACGCTGACGATCGTTTAACGCCCCCGACGCATTGATTGCATTGAACCCCTACGCATAGACACCTCAGGAGTCGAACATGAAATCGCTCAAAACGCTGCTGGCCGTCACGGTTCTCGCGGCCCACGCCAGCTTCGCTGCCGCTGCCGTCCCGGTGGCTTCCGCCACGCCGAATCGCGACACTACAGCGTTTTTGCACGTACTCAATAGCGGCACGGGCCCGGCCATCAACACGCTGCCGCCGGAGAAGGCGCGCCAGGTGCTGATCGATGCACAGAACGGCGTGAAGGTCGATCTGTCGGGTATCGACGTGTCGAACCGCACAATCGAGCAGGACGGTCTCAGCGTGCCCATCACGATCGTGCGTCCGCAAGGCGTGACGGGTACGCTGCCCGTGTTCATGTTCTTCCACGGCGGCGGCTGGATTCTCGGCGACTTCCAGACGCATGAGCGCCTCGTTCGTGACCTGGTGGTGCAGTCCGGCGTGGTTGCGGTGTTCGTCAATTACACGCCGTCGCCTGAGGCGCACTACCCGGTGGCGATCAACCAGGCGTACGCGGCGACGAAGTGGGTTGCTGCGCATGGCGGCGAAATCGGCGTCGACGGCAGCCGTCTGGCGGTGGTGGGCAATAGCGTCGGCGGAAATATGGCGGCCGTCGTCAGCCTGATGGCGAAGGACAAGCAAGGGCCGCAAATCCGCTTTCAGGGCCTGATGTGGCCCGTTACCAATGCGAACTTCAACAACGGATCGTATATCGCGTATCGGAAGGATCACTTCTTGACGCGACCGATGATGCAATGGTTCTGGGACGCCTATACAAAGGACACGGCACAGCGCAACCAGATCTACGCGTCGCCGCTGCGCGCGTCGGAGAGCGAGCTGAAGGGCCTGCCGCCCGCGCTGATCCAGGTCGCGCAGTTCGACGTGCTGCGTGACGAAGGCGAAGCGTACGGCAAGAAGCTCGATGCAGCCGGCAACGACGTGACGACGACGCGTTACAACGGCACGATCCACGACTTCGGCCTGCTGAACGCGCTGGCCGACGATGCGCCGACCAAAGCCGCGACGAAGCAGCTCGCCGACGAGCTCAAGACGCGCCTGAGGTAAGTCCAGGGCCTGTCCGCTGCGTGGCGATGCGATGTCGTCTTATCGTCATGCAGCGGACGAGTAGAACCTCATACCATCCGTATTTCCAGACTCCTTGGAGTCTCAAGGCAAACATCATGAAACAGACTCGTCCCCTCCTTCCTACGTTGCTCATCATGAGCGCAAACCTGACCGCCACCGCGCTGGTGATCGCCACAGCCGCCCTCTCGGCACCCGCTGTAGCGAGCGGCTTCGGGCCGGCCCCGTCGTATAACCCCAAAATCGGCGCTCCGTCGTCGCAGCGCGGTCCGAATGCGCAGACGGTGGCAACAATGCAGCAAAGCGTCAGCTTTGGCGCATTCGGCAATGGAAGCGGTACGCGGTCGAACTCAGGCAAGCGTAGTCAACCAGACGTCAACAGCGTCAGCAGCAAGACTTCGGACGATGCATCCAACTGACGCGATGTAGTCTGCGCTGCGATTCAGAACTTCATCTGGCATGGTGCATCAGATTGAGGATGAAGGTCACCTCTTGGCACATCAACAATTGATCGAGACGCGTTGCCCGCACTGCTCATTCACTGACCTCAAGAGAAAGTTGAGATGGGACGGAGATTGGGCGTGCGATGCTCGCCCGAAGAGGACGTTGCTCAATGGCCATGATTCCCGCGTGGAATAGCGTTGCCGAAGAGCTCTTGAGGTGCGGCTTAAGCAAACGCAGAACTGCGCTTCGTCGCGATGGTTTAAGCTGCTCGTGGGGCTTCGAACGCCGCGGCGACGCCCACCTGGCAGTCTCAGTCGGGTTCAGGCAGCACGCGGTTGAGAGGATCGCGACGATCACTGACGTTTTTTCGCGAGGCGGGGCCCACGAGAACGAAGCTGCCTTGGGCGAGGAGGTTCAGACACCAGGCAGCAACCCGCGATACTTCCAAATGTTTCCAACACTGACCGATGTCGAGATAGTGCGGGTGAGTCGATTTGGTGCGCCCTGCTGCTATGCCGCGGGCCAGATGCTCTACAGCGTGGGCGGTTTGAGCCCCGGCATGTTCGTGCTGTTGTCGGGTGCGATATGTTACGTGGCACGCGATGGACCAGGCCGCCGCCGCTTGCTCCGCGCTCGCGTGCAACGCGGTGAGTTCACCTCTGATATCGGCATGCTCTTGGGCAAGCCTGCCCTCGTCGATGCGCAGGCGATCGAAACCGCCGAGGCGCTCGTCATCCCACCCGAGAGGCTACGTGCCTTGATGATTGCCGAGGCCGACCTCGGCGAAAGAATCATGCGCACCCTGATCCTGAGGCGCGTTGCGTTGATCGAGCACGGGAAGGGTGTCGTACTAGTAGCCGCGCCTGATAGCGCCCGGTTGCTTGCGTTGCAGTACTTTTTGCGGCGTAACGGTTACCCGCACATGGCGCTCGACGTCGAAGACGCCGATGCCATCACCTTGCTCGAGCGCCTGAGTCCCAGAAGCGATGATCTACCGCTCGTCGTTTGTCCTGACGGCACCGTGTTACGCAACCCTGACGAGCGGCAACTCGCATCATGCTTAGGCGTCCTGCTTGAATCTGATCCGTCACACATCTACGAAGTCGCCATAGTCGGCGTTGGTCCGGCCGGACTCGCAGCAGCCGTCTATGCCGCGTCAGAAGGGTTATCGGTAGCCGCTTTCGATTGCCGGGCGCCGGGTGGCCAGGCGGGCAAGAGCGCGCGTATTGAGAATTACCTCGGCTTTCCTACCGGAATTTCGGGGCACGCGCTTGCCGCCAGGGCGTTCACTCAACCGCAGAAATTCGGCGCGCACATTTCGATTCCGACGGAGGTGAAGACCCTGCATTGCGAGCGCTATCCGCTCGAAATCGAGCTTTCCGACGCACGCCGTATCACGGCGCGGTCTGTCGAATCCGACATTGCTCGAACGGGTGATCAAAGGTCCTGCGTACTCTTCGCTGACGCGCGAGCGGTTATTTGCGCGGATGGAGAAGGGGCAATACCGCCTCTTGGCAGAACCAGGCAGAAGCGAAAGAAAGCTTTCAACCAGCTTGGGGCTTAACAAAGTGGAGGAACTCGATTCTCTCTTTGAATCGGTTTTGAGCTGGCCACTTTGGTATTGCCTCGAAATCCGAAAACCACTTTGGGAAACTTCCTGGCTTGCCGACGATATTATAAAAACCAATAACCATCGAATTCCCTATGTACCGTCGCCCCCGCGCACCGATGTCAGTGACGCCGTTCGGTCTCGGGAATCGAGAGCAGGTAACACCGATCAAACGACTACAAGTCAAGAACCCCGACACCATTCAAACACGTTTGCCGGAAGAAGGCGGAACCCAATCGCCATTGCAGGAAACTGACGTCATTTCATCAGGTTTATCTAGCGGTTCCCACCGACATTCTTGTCCAGTTGAAGCAACGATAATTAGAAAAATCAATAAGTTAGGCATATTGGCCATCACTCAAATTTCCCGAGGGCGTACACAACCAGCACAATACGAAGTCAGCCAGTTTCAAGGACTACGAATTTACTTGTGCCACCGTGATCGAGCGCCCCGCTTGCCTTCGGCCGCGGATCAACAGGTTGACAGGGCGAACCGGTGCTATCTTTACATCCGGGCCGCCGAGGCACTCGCATGGCCACCTGACATCGGCCGCAGCAAGCGTGTCGAAGCAGGCGTTTCGGCTGTCTCCGTCATTCTCTGCCAGAGGTGACATCAAATCGTAATCTCAATCAATCGCACACTCCTCAACCCAGGAGAAATCATGGCAAAAGTACTCGTGCTTTACTACTCGATGTACGGTCATATCGAAACGATGGCTGAAGCGGTGGCCGAGGGCGCACGGTCGGTCACCGGCACCGAGGTGACGATCAAACGTGTCGCGGAGACGATTCCGGCGGACCAGGCCGCAGCCTACGGAGTCAAACTCGACCAGAAAGCGCCTGTGGCGACACCGGACGAACTCGCCAGTTACGATGCCATCATTTTCGGGACGCCAACGCGGTTCGGCAATATGGCCGGTCAGATGCGCACCTTCCTCGACCAGACCGGCGGACTCTGGATGAAAGGCGCGCTCATCGGGAAGATCGGGAGCGTGTTCGCGTCGACTGGTACCCAGCATGGCGGCCAGGAGACCACCATCACGTCGTTTCACAGCACGCTGCTGCATCAAGGCATGGTTATCGTGGGCGTGCCGTATGCGTGCGCCGGCCTCACCAACATGGTCGAGATCACGGGTGGATCACCCTACGGTGCAACCACGCTGGCAGGCACCGACGGCAAACGGCAACCCT
Source organism: Paraburkholderia sp. GAS448 (assembly GCF_050435685.1). Taxonomy (NCBI): domain Bacteria; kingdom Pseudomonadati; phylum Pseudomonadota; class Betaproteobacteria; order Burkholderiales; family Burkholderiaceae; genus Paraburkholderia; species Paraburkholderia sp. GAS448. The sequence goes on along the minus strand of NZ_JBNDKT010000043.1, from coordinate 31,060 downwards.
CGGGGAATGAACTGGATGTCGCGCGGTACCAGGGCAAACACGTTGCCGAACTTGCTTCGAAGCTCGCTGGTTAGCGTCTAACCGGTGCAAGCCTAACGTAGAACGGGAGGGTGATCGGGTGTCGCCCTCCTTTTGCCTGGTCAGTATGACGGCGCAAGGGCGTCTATCCTGGGCGCTCGTCCGACACACCGGGCGGCTTGCCGGCGCATACAGGTTCGAGCGACCGGCTTACGACAGCCACCGCGCCGCATGAACATCGGGCGCTGACGCCCAGCGAATCTGGTACGGGAAATCGAAGCCCTGCCGTCAATCAGCGAAGCTGTGCCGGTCACGAACGATGAATCGTCGAACGCGAGGTAAAGCACCGAACGGGCCAGTTCTTCCGGTTTGGCCACGCGCTTGAGCGCATGCAGGTTAGTGATGAATGCCTGCGACTCGGCCGTATTGTTCATATCGCGATACATCCACGGCGCCGGGCAACACTGCGTTCACGCGTATGTTCTGTGGCCCGTATTCGGCTGCGAGCGCTTGAGTCAGGCCGATCAGCCCGGATTTGCTCGCTGCGTACGCCGCCGTTCCTGGAAACGCAAACGTGTACCCGACAAACGTCGATGTGAAGATGATTGATCCGCCGCCCTGCTTCACCATCTCCGGAATCTGGTGCTTCGCGCCCTGAAATGCACACCTGTCCGTGTATTCACAGGCCAAACTCAATGCTGTGGCGAGGCGATTGAATGAGCGTCCGAGGAAGACCCTGAACTTCGAAACCCCAGCCGAGCGATTTCAGCAAACTATTGCGTCCACCGGTTGAATCCGCACTGACAAGCGGTGCATGCTCGATCTCCTGCTGCGATTGGCCGGTCGGCGCACATCCACTACGCCGCTTCGATGACAGAAAGCTCCGGCAAGCGAGTGGGAAAATGCACCCTCTATAGACTATTGTCAGCACCGCCTCGGCTGGCAATAGGGTTTTAGACTCATGTCACTGTGCGGCCCAACCTGTGATCCCCGCCAGGGTTGCCTCGGACCGGACCCATGCATTTGTGGATAGGGTTCGGACCTTGACTTTAATGTTCATGGAGAAAAAGAGCCGTGTTTTTGCGTCCCGATCCTGGTGGTGTCTGCATGTCATTCACCCGTCGTCGAAATAAGCACCACGCGAGAAGGCAGTCCATTTCCGACGACAGAACAGAATGAACATTGCGGGCAAAGAGCGCGAGCGGTTGTTCGATCCAATCGACCGGATCTCGCAGATATTGTTTGGCCTGGTCCGCTTCCGGTCGTTGTTCCGTTTTTCCTGACGACAGCGTGGCACTCGTCATGCGCGTATCGCGCGTGATCAGCCTGGCGATGCTGTTCCTGGCAGGCATCTCGCGCGGCCGATTCGCAGGGCACACGCGGCCTTCGCGTACCGGATTCGCCATGGCCCTGCTGGGTGCCGCGCTGATTGCGGTCGTCATGGCTTTAGGCGGTTGCACGCAGCCGTGCAGACATGGGAGGAGCGGTTTTATCCGGCGCCTGCCGGTTACGTGGGTCATGGCTGTTCGGGGGCCGGCTTCCTGGTGATCGGCGAAGCGATCCGGCAGCCTGTACCGTCTGTCTTTGCGGCAGATAAACGTCGCCAGGGTTCAGGCTTGAAATGAAATTTCAGGTAGATAAGAACGTTTCATGGCTCGAAGACAACACGGTCAGGATACCGAACGTGTGTTGCACGTGAAGCTCACGATCATTGACTTCACTGTTATTCGGCGACGTCGTGTTTTACCGTCCGCCAGCATCGCACTTTTCCGCCGCATGATTCGTGGCGTCAGCGCCTTCCGGGAGGCAACGAGTCACACTATGCCCCACCACCAGACCGGCGTCATAGGCCGCTTCAAGAGCGCGGTAAATGTCGTCAACGCTAACGATGCGGAAGTCGGCGCTGGGCTTTCCGGTCAGTTCGAACGTTTCGATGCCAAGGTTTTCTCTGGCAATGGCGAGCAGTAACTCGATGTGTGCATCACTCATGGTTTTCTATTCCTTAACGATGGTTTCTGAAGTCGGCGTCCTGAGAGACGCGTCAATCCGGCGGTTGGCGGTCCTTATCGCCTTGACCAGCTCACGGGCGCTGTCGTACTCGCGCGCGGCCTGCAGCGAGTCGTGGTCGACCACGCAACGGGCAGTGCGGTCGGCGCGGCGAGCGGCGTACCAGAGGTAAAGGAGTCCCGGCCAGACCATCAGGCAAAACAGGACCGTAAAGACGACCTGCGAAACGGGCTGAAGGGTATGCGGCGATTTTCTCTGGCACACCGGGCAATATTGAAGGCGGACTTTCACGACGGATCTCAGTTGACGGGGCATACACACCCCATTTCTTTCAATATAGAAAGGTTGGGCCTGTGCAGTACGTGGTGAGATGACGCAAGTCGAGGCTCTACTCCAAAACGCCTGGTCCTTGTAGACAACCGCGAAAGGCGGCTGACCCTCGGTACATGAAGCGTTTCCTTACAAAAGCCCGGCTGGCGCGCGGCGAGCGCGGCCCGGCCGTGTAGAGCCTCGTCCAGTTCGCCGCCGCACGATCGGAGGGCGGCTAGCTAGCGTCGGACGGCCGCGCCACGCACGGCGGTGCGAAGGGTGAATGCGTGGCGATCCGCTGGGGATGAATGGTCTGATGAATCTGTCATTTGCCGCGGATAGCCGCCAGTGAGCGGCGTTTTTGGTGCGGCGGATGCGACGTGGTTGATGTTGTCCAGGCGCTCTGTGGCGACCGCCCCCTTGCCCCTGCCCTCATCGGCGAACATCAGCCACTCCTGAAGATCCAGCCGCGTCCCGACGATCGATCCACGCACCATGATTGCTCAGTGCCAGATAGAACAGCCTGGTCACGGCCTCGTCGGTCGGGAACGAGCTGCGGGTCTTGATCACCTCGCGCAGGCTCTGGCCGCCCGTGCGACCCCGCCCGGTTGCGCTGTGAGCGCGAATTCGTAGTTGTCGTGCTGTCCCACCGGCTCCCTGTGTTTTTCCATGGGAGAACGGTTATGCGCATCATTGGTCTGGATGTGCCGCGATCCCGGCGATCGATCGCGTACCTGGAAGACGGCGTACTGCGTGCCGGTGATCGAGATGAGCGTGGGCGACACCTCGGTGCCGTACACACCCTCTCAGGCCCCGTCTCCATCGCGCAGACAAGCTCGCTTGACGGAACGGGGCTTAGGTTCAGAGCATCACCCCGTACAGGGGCGACGCCAATAAACCACTAACAAAACAGGGAAAGGCCATCGGCCAGAACCAAAGAACCCAAACCCGTCAAACCGCCATCGCCATCCGCTTCTTCTCGGCCCGTTGCATATAAAGATTGGCAACCACAACGCCAACGGTAACAACAGCAATGAACAACGTCGCCAAAGCATTCATCTCAGGATTCAACCCCAACCTCACCCGAGAAAAAACGACCAGCGGCAACGTCGTCGACCCAGGCCCGGAAAGAAACGCCGACAGCACGAGATCATCGATGGAAAGCGTGAACGACAGCAGCCAGCCGGCAACCAGCGCCTGAGAAATCAACGGCAACGTAATGGCAAAAAACACCCGGAAAGGCGTCGCGCCAAGATCAAGCGCGGCCTCCTCGAGCGAGGGATTCAACTCCCGAACCCGGGACTGCACGATGATCGCGACGTAGGAAATGCACAGCATCACATGCCCGATCCAGATCGTGAATATCCCCCGCCCGGCGGGCCACCCCAGCCACTTCCCCATTTCGATAAAGAGCAGCAGCAGCGAAATCCCCTGGATCACCTCGGGAATCACAAGCGGCGCATTGATCATCCCCGTGTAAAGGGTGAAACCGCGAAATCGCCCCATCCGCGCCAGCACAAACCCCGCCCACGTACCGATGAACACCGACGCAAACGCCGTCAGCAAGCCGATCTGCAACGACAGCCACGCAGCATGGATCAACTCGTCGTCATCGAGCAACGCCGCGTACCATCTCGTCGAAAACCGTGTCCATACCGTGACCAGTTGCGACTCATTGAACGAGTACACAACCAGACTGACGATCGGCACATAGAGAAACAAAAAACCGATGCCAAGCGCAACGATTTGCAGAAAGCGATTCGGCTTCATCGGCGCTTTTCCTCCAGTTCCTTCGCCTGCGCATACTGAAACAGCGCCATCGGCACCAGCAGCAGCACGACCATCGCGCAGGTCACCGCCGAAGCCATTGGCCAGTCGGCGTTATCGAAGAACTCATTCCACATCACGCGGCCGATCATCAACGTGTTCGCGCCACCCAGCAGTTCTGGAATCACGTACTCGCCCACCGCCGGAATGAAAACCAGCAGACAGCCGGCGATCACGCCATTCTTCGACAGCGGCAGCGTAATCTGCATGAACGCCTTCCACGGCCTGGCGCCGAGATCGTACGCGGCCTCGAGCAGCGTCAGGTCCATCTTCACAAGGTGCGCATACAACGGCATCACGAGAAACGGCAGATACGAATACACCATGCCGATATAGACGGCCGTATTCGTGTGATACAGCTCGATCGGCGCATGGATGATCCCGATCGACATCAGGAAATTATTCAGCAGGCCGTTGTTCTTCAGAATCCCGATCCACGCATACACGCGCATCAGGAACGACGTCCAGAACGGCAGCATCACGGCCATCATCAACAGGTTGCGCGTCGCCGGATTCGAGCGGGCGATGTAGTACGCCATCGGATAGCCCAGCAGCAGGCACAGGAGCGTCGAAATTGCCGCCACCACCACCGAATTCACATAGGTCGCAAAATACAGGCTGTCGGTTAGCAGAAACGCGTAATGCGACAGGTCGAGCGAAATGTGCAGGACGCCATCCGCGAACGACGTCAGCCCGGTGTACGGCGGAATGCCCAGTTGCAGGTCGGCGAAGCTGATCTTCACCACCAGCAGGAACGGCACGAGGAAAAACAGCAGCAGCCAGACGAACGGCCCCGCCACCACGGCCGTGAGTCCCGTGAGGCCAAAGCGCCGCACGGGCCACGACAGGAACGAATTCAGCCACTTCTTCATGACGTCAGCACCACGCCGGCATTGGCGCTCCAGCGCACATAGATCTCGTCGCCCCATGTCGGCGTTTCGATTTCCGACAGCGCAAGGCTCGACACATTCGCGATGACGGTTTTGCCGCCATCGAGTTTGACGTGATACAGCGAATAGCCGCCCATGTAAGCGACATTTGTGATGATGCCCTTGCCCCAGTTGTAGGCGCCTTCGGGCGGCTTGCGGGTGAGCGCCATGCGCTCCGGCCGCACCGAGATCGTGACAGGCATGCCGAGCGGCCCGGTGATCCCGTGGCTCACGTACAGGCGCGACGGCAGATCGGGCGTTTCGATGAAGACGTGGTCCGGCTCGTCTTCGACGACGTTGCCGTCGAACAGATTGGTCGAGCCGATGAATTCCGCCGAGAAGCGGCTGTTCGGATATTCGTAGACTTCGTGCGGCGTGCCGAGCTGGACGATTTCGCCTTCGCTCATCACCGCGAGGCGCGCAGCCATCGTCATCGCTTCTTCCTGATCGTGCGTGACCATCATGCAGGTGACACCGACCTTGTCGAGAATATTGACGAGTTCGATCTGCGTGCGCTGGCGGATCTGCTTGTCGAGCGCGGACATCGGTTCGTCGAGCAGCAGCAGCTTGGGCCGCTTGACGAGACTGCGTGCGAGCGCGACGCGCTGCTGCTGCCCGCCGGACAGCTGGTGCGGCTTGCGCTTCGCATAGCGCCCCATCTGTACGAGTTCGAGCACGCTGTGGACGCGGTCCTTGATCTCTGCCTTGGCGGCGCCTTCCTGCTTGAGGCCGAACGCCACATTCGCCTCGACCGTCATGTGGGGAAAGAGCGCGTACGACTGGAACATCATGTTCACCGGCCGGCGATACGGCGGCATCTGCGCGAGGTCTTCACCGTCGATCAGAATCTTGCCCGAGGTCACGGATTCGAGCCCCGCGAGCATGCGCAACAACGTCGACTTGCCACAACCGGAGCTGCCGAGCAGCGCAAACAGCTCGCCCTTCTTGACCGACAGGCTCACGCCCTTGACTGCGAATGTCTCGCCAAACTTCTTGACGACATCGACGATCTGCACGAAGTTTTCCGCTGCGTGGTCCGCAGCGAAGGAATTGCCTGGGGACAGCGTACCGGCCCCTGTCAGCGCGCCCGACTGGTCACTCATGATTTCCTGCTTCACTCCTGCGTTTGACGAACAAAGCCCCCGGTGAACACCGGGGGCTTCATGATGATGGGTTATTGCCCTGCCGACGCGGGCATCAGCGGCCGGACTTGAACTCGGTCCACAACCGCGTCTGCAGACGCTGGATTTCCGGCGGCAGCGGCTTCAACAGGAACAGCGTCTTGATGACGTCGGCCGGCGGATAGACGGCTGGATCGTTGGCGACGTCCTTATCCACGTACTTGCGCGCCTCGACGTTCGCGCTCGGGTAGTAGACCTCGTTCGTGATCGCTGCGTGGACCTGCGGCGTTTCGATGTAGTTGATCCACTCGAGCGCGGCTTCCTTGTTCTTCGCGTCCTTCGGAATCGCCATCACGTCGAACCAGACCGGAGCGCCGCCCTTCGGAATGTAATACTCGATCTTGTACGGCTTCTTCGCCTCGACCGCACGATGCTTCGCGATCACCACGTCGCCGGACCAGCCGTATGCGAAGCAGATGTCGCCGCCCACCAGATCGTTAATGTAACCCGACGAGTTGAACTGCGTGATGTACGGACGGATCTTCTTCATCATCGCGAGCGCGGCGCGATAGTCGTCCGGATTCGTGCTCATCGGATCCTTGCCGATATAGTGCAGCGCGGCCGCAAACATCTGGTCCGGCGCGTCGAGCACCGACACGCCGCAGGCTTTCAGCTTCGAAATATATTCCGGCTTGAAAAGGATGTCCCAGTTGTTGAGCGGGACGTCCTTGCCGAGAATCTGCTGGACCTTGGTGACGTTGTAGCCAAGACCTGTCGTGCCGTATGCCCAGGGCACCGAGAACTTGTTGCCCGGATCGGCGCCCGCGACGAGCGCCATCAGCGACGGGTCCAGATACTTGAGATTGGGGAGCTTCGACTTGTCGAGCGGTGCGAAGATGCCCGCTGCGATCTGCTTGCCCGCGTAATTGCTGGTCGGCACGACGATGTCATAGCCGGAATTGCCCGTGAGGAGCTTGGCCTGCAGCGTGTCGTCGCTATCGTAGTTGTCGTACTTGACCTTGACGCCGGTCTGCTTCGAGAAGTTGGGGATCGTGTCCTTGGCGATGTAATCCGACCAGTTGTACACATTGAGCTGCGTATCCTTCGCTGCGGCCGTCACCCACGGAGCCGCACACAATACGAGCGCCGCCAGCCGGCGCGCCATCAGTTTTTTCATCCCGTTCTCCCATCCGGATCGGCCCTCGCGGACCACTACCCCTTCACGCCGCAACGCGCCTGGCGCACGGCTCCCCTGAAAAACCCGAAAGCTACCACTAAATATTGCACGCTTTAAAAAAAATCGCCGTGATGTCGCGCAAACGGTACACGGCACGCGACCTGTCCATCTGACACCATTGAACAAACCGGCGCAATTTTATCGGGTTATCGGCGCGTGTCTACCCGTAAAAAAACCGGCTACCGGGTCTCGCAAGGGACCTGCAAGTTTCAGCGCATGACGGTCAGGTGGTTCTGGACGGCCCCGATCGCCGCCGACGGCGCCCCTCGTCGGCTTGTGTTTCGTCGTCGAACTGGCACTCGCGCGGCCCAACTGGCAGGCGATGCTTGGGGGCGTGGCCCCGGATGGCGACCTGCTGCGCGATGCCGGGATGGTATGGCTTGCGGCGGGGATTCTCGGCGCGACGGTCATGCCGCACAATCTGTATCTGCATTCGAAGCTGGTCAATCGCCATGCGCCCGATGGCGACGACGCCAGCATCGCGAACGCGCTGCGCAGGGTCAATTACGATACTTTCGGCTCGCTGTCATTTGCGTTCGTGATCAACGCGGCGCTTCTCGCCGTCTCGCCGTCTCGCTGTTCGGGCCGCGCGGCTCCAATCAGCTGCTGGTTGCAGGCCAGGTGGTGCTCTGCCTGCAATTGCCCCTCGCCGTCCTGCCGCTCGTCCGATTCGTGTCGGACTCGCGCCTGGTGGGAAGCTGGTGCGTGCGCGGCGTCCCGCTCGTGCTGCCGTGGCGCGCCGTGGGATGCGTCCTGACGCTCAACGGCGCGCTGCTCTGGCAGGTGGCCATGGCGCAATGAAGCATCCGCTCCGGCGCCGCGCGGCGATCCTGAGCGGCCCGCGGGTTCCGCGCTCGTCCGGAAAGCCAGCCGTGCGCGCCGCATGGGTTCACCGGGCGCATAACCCGGATCGGTTAACATATCGGACCGCTTCCGCTTTCCGCCCAAGGTTTTCAATGGCTTCAAACCTTCACGACCTGCCCGACAGCCCCTGCATCGGCGTCTGCTCCACGCTCTTCGACGAAATCTGCAAGGGCTGCGGACGCACCGCCACCGAAGTGTCGAACTGGGTCTTTCTCAGCGACGACGAAAAGCGCCTCGTCTGGGAGCGCATCAAGCGTGAAGGCACGGCGATGCGGTTCCAGAACGACCACCTCTGACGCCTCTTCTTCCCCGACGAAAAAAACGCCGGCCTGCCGGCGTTTCGTTTCCATGGACACGCTGCACGGATACGCGTCGGCGGGCCTCAGAACTTCATCCCGACACCCAGCCCGACCACGAGCGGATCGATATGCAGCGTGCCCAGCGATGAGCCACCGAGCGATGCATCGGTCCGCATCCAGATCTTCTTGATGTCGGCGTTGATGAAGAGGTTCTTCGCGACCTGCACGTCGACGCCCGCCTGCAGCGCCGGTCCGAAACTGTGATTGCTGATCGAGATCGGCTGACCGCCGACGTTCAGACCGTTGTTATAAAAATACGTGTAGTTCAAACCCGTGCCTACGTAGGGCCGCACGCGCCCTTGATGATTGAAGTGATATTGCAGCAGTAGCGTCGGCGGCAACACGTTCACGCCGCCAAGGTTGCCGGGATTCGATGTCAGCTGATGTCGCGACGTGCCGAGAATCAGCTCGACACCGATGTTGTCGCGAATCATGTAGGTGAAGTCCAGTTCCGGAACGATCGCGTTGTTCACGCCGACATTCAGCGCGGACAGCGTGTTGTTCGTGCCGACCTGCGGCATGATGCTGATCGCCCGCAGGCGGACGAGTACGTCGCCGGCGTGAATGCCCCCCATCGTTACATCGTCTGCCGCACTCGCCGGCGTTGCAGCCAGACACATGGCAAGGGCGCACGAGGCCGCAGCCACCCCGTTGATCCAGTTCTTCATGTTGTGTTTCCCCGTTGTCGTCAAGCCTTCGCATTTTCAAAGGCCTCGCGACATGCCGCGTTGACCCCGATCAACCCAGGGAGAACGCACAGCGCCGTGCGACAGGAGGTCGCGCCACGCCCGTCAGCAGCAGTTCGAGCAGATCTCGCACGCTGCGGATCGCATTGCCGAACGGCAACGTCTCGCGGCCGCGAAAGAAGAGTCCATTAGTGACATCGCCACGCAGCGCGGCGGCAAGGCGCGTATCGATACAGAAATGCCCGAACTTCGCGATACCGTCGCGCAGACCGCATGCGCTCAGGCACTCGAGCGCAGTCGGGCACGCGTGCCTCACCGCGCCGATCTTCGCTCGTATGCTGGTCTCGTTGCGCAGATAGCGCGCAAGCCACGGAGTCCTGACCGCTCGTGCGGGCAAGCCGGTGACACTGACGAACTCGACGATGTCTTCCGGCGCCGCGTCGACGAGGACGCGCTTGAAGTTCGGATGCGCGTCGCCTTCCTCGGTGACTGCGAATGGCGTGCCGAGTTGTACGCCGTTTGCTCCGGCTGCAAGACACGCACGAACGACCTCGTGACTGTTGATGCCGCCCGCGACAATCAATGGCACGTCTTCGCGACGCAATCCGAGTGAAGCAAAGGTGGATGCGAGTTCTTCCAGCACGCGGGAAAAAGAGAAACGTTCATCCTGCATGTCCGCGAGATTCGTCACGCCGAGATGGCCGCCAGCGTGCCCAGGATGCTCGATCACAATCGCGTCGGGCAGTCGGCCCTTCTTCATCCACTTCTTCAGCACGAGGGCAACACCGCGACTATCGGAGAGAATCGGGATCAGCGCGATGTCATGGCCCTGCGTGAGATCGGGCAGATCGAGTGGCAAGCCCGCGCCCATCACGATCGCATCGGCGCCGCTCTCGCATGCGACCCGCACATAGTCCGCGTGCGCATTGACCGCTTTCATCACATTGACCGCGATCATCCCCCGCCCTTCGCTCAACGCGCGAGCGGACGCAATTTCGCGCGCGAGCGCGGTGAGGTTCGCGCGTTCGAGCGTCGCGCGTTCCGGATTCACACGGCACAGCTCGACCAGATCAGCATGATGATGGCGCAGGTCGATACTCGCGATCGTGCCGAGCGCGCCCTCACGTGCAACGCTGCCAGCCAGACGATGCGCCGACACGCCAACCCCCATGCCGCCCTGCACAACAGGCAACAGGGTTCGGCCACGGATGACGAGCGGCGCAAAGGAGTGGGATGGAAACATGATGGCGACCTCGTCGACAGAAAAACGTCGATGGTCGCGAATGGGGCGCGCCGCGTATTGCGGCAGGTCAAAGAACGGAGCGTGCGCGGGATGAAGCGCACGCTTTGTTGATCTGCGTCATCTGCTGCTGATATAGCGTTGCCGCCTGACCATCTGCAGACGAACAACCGTGCTGAGACAGAATGCTCCAACGCCCGGCAATGCACGCACAACGGCTGAATCAGTGTCTGCCCAGGCTGCAGGTAATGGATATCATAAAAAAATTTAACTGTCTTAAACGATCAGATGGCCTCAAATTAGGGGCGCACTTCGATCGCAACAAGTTACAAATACATTACTTCAATAGACAAATTGACCATCTATCTCGGGGGATTTGTTACCTGAGATAGCGCACGCATCATGGCAACAAGATTTTCAATATGAGCCGCATCAAGGAGACAGCGGCTCACCCGGAAGGTCAATCAAAAATATGATCTCTTTGTTATAAGAGAAAGATGCCAGAAGTCGCTTTAACTATTATTAATAATAAGTAAAACTAATTATATAGGAGATAGCATTGAAAGCAACGAAGCTGAAGCCGCTTTGCGGGTCACTCCGGCTGTTGTTTTTGGCGGCCGGCAGTGTTGCCTGTTCAGGCGGAGCATTTGGTCAGGCAACTACTTCGAATGATCAGGCGCAAGAGATCCAGCTGTTGAAACAGCAAATGGAAGTGCTCAATAAAAAGCTCGATGCGCTGACTGCCAGGCAAGCTCAATCGGCGAGCAGTCAGCAAGTAGCGAATCCAGGCGTCGTAAGCGCAAGCACGAACACAAACGCAAGCGCAGGCCCAGGCACAAGCGCATCGTCAGGCGTGCAACAGACGTCCGATGCGGACGCATCCTCCGGATGGGGTGCCGGCATGCCGCCCCGGCTGAAGTCGTTGCTGGCTGCGCTAGGCGATATGGAATTCTACGGAAACCTTGATCTCTCTGTGGACTACGCGACCAAAGGCCTCAGTTCCTCATACGTCACGCCAGGCGGGACTGTCGTCTCGCCTCAAGGCCATATGGGCTGGCAGCCAGACATATCGACCAATCTTTCCTATGTCGGGATTCGCGGCAAGCGACCATTCGGTTCAAGCGGGCTCTCGTTCGTCTATCAACTGGAAACTCAACTTGATATCTCAGCGACCGCCGGAACTTCCAATTCGAACTCCGCGCAGGACTCCACCGTCAAGGGCGCTCTTACGTCACGTAACAGCTTCATTGGCGTGGATTCGTCGAAGTGGGGAGCACTGAAGATCGGCAAGACCGATGCTCCCTACAAAACGTCGACTGCACGCATGAATCCATTTTCCGGCACGTGGGGCGATTACTCCATCATCATGGGTAATACGGGCGGCGACAATCGCGTTGAATTCGGCACGCGGCTGGACCACGCGATCTGGTATGAGTCGCCCAGTTTTCACGGCTGGTCTTTCAACGCCCTCGTCTCGCCGGGTCAAAACCGCGGTTTTGAAAATTCGGTGCAGGCCGCCGGCGAGTCTAACTGCACGGGCGGCAACGTGCCCGGTAGCGGCGGGAACCCGATCGCGTGTAACGATGGCAGCTATGGGTCGGCCTACAGCGCGAACCTCGCCTATACCAACGGGCCGCTGTACTTTACGACAGCCTATGAGTTGCACCGCGACGTGAATCGCTCAAGCGATGTGACGAACAGTCCCGCGGCGCTGGCTTCGCCTGATGGGACGGACCCCAACGATATCGGCAACGAATGGGCATTCAAGGTCGGTGCGCAATACAAGCTTCCCACGCTTACCACCGTGAGCGCAATTTTTGAAGTGATGCGCAGAAACATTCCGGCCTACCTGCAATCACAGAACGAGCGGAGCCGTAATGGCTTCTGGCTTGCCGTGACACAGGAATTCACCCCTAAAGATACCGCGAGCGTGGGTTGGGCACACGCCGGTCGCACGCCGGGCGACCCGGGGCAACACAACACGGCTCCGGCCGACCCGAACGCTATTGGTATCCCGAATCCTTCCAACGGCGCCAATATGCTCACCGCGATGTACAGACATTCTGTCGACAAACACGCCACGCTTTATGCAGTTTATGCGGTGGCATTCAATCAGCAGCTTGGCCACTATGCCTTGGGCGCAGGTGGGCGAGCCGTCTCCATTGATTGCCATGACGGCAGTTCGATCTCGAATGGTGCGCCGTTCTGCTACGCGGGAGGCAGACCAATGGGTTTCTCCGTTGGCCTGAATTACAAGTTCTGAGCAAGACAGGGTTGCACGGATGAGAGACGCGGCAGCCTGCCACTGGGCTATCGCGCCTCTCATCATGAATCAGTGGTGAATCGCGAGGGTCAGCAACTACAACTACAAACGCATCAGGCTGAAGTTAAACGGGCTGAGTCCTGTGATGTACAGAACCCAGCCCCCTCGGCCCTAGCCGAAAACTGTCCAATTTTGCGGGGTCACTTCATCGAACGAAGCGGGCTTTTGCAGCGAATCAACGCGCAGCAAAGAAGCTTACTGCACGCCCTGGCTCCCGAGGAAGTCCTCGTAATTGCCGCCGAAGTCGTTCAGCGTGCCGTCGGTCTTCACTTCGATGATCCGGTTAGCCAGGCCGCTCACGAACTCACGGTCGTGCGACACGAAAATCAGCGTACCTTCATACTTTTCGAGCGCGATCTGCAGCGATTCGATCGACTCCATGTCCATGTGGTTGGTCGGCTCGTCCATCAGCAGCACGTTGTGACGGCCCAGCATCAGCTTGCCCCAGATCATGCGGCCCTTCTCACCACCGGAGAGCACCTTCACCGACTTGCGGATATCGTCCGCATTGAACAGCAGCCGGCCGAGCGTGCCACGCACCGACTGCTCGTCGTCGCCTTCCTTGCGGTAGTTGTCGATCCAGTCCATCAGCGTGACGTCGTCCGGAAACTCTTCGTACGTGTCCTGCGGCATGTAGCCGACGTTCGCGTTTTCCGCCCACTTGACCGTGCCGTGATCCAGCTCGACGTTGCCGCGCAGCGAGCGCAGCAGCGTGGTTTTGCCCGCGCCGTTCTCGCCGATGATCGCGATACGCTCGCCGGGTTGCACGCTCAGATTGAAATTCTGGAAGATCGTGCGGTCGTACTTCTTCGTGATCGTGTCCGCGACCACCGCGATGTTGTGCAGCTTCTTCTCGTACTCGAAGCGGATGAACGGATTCTGCCGCGACGACGGCTTGAATTCCTCGATCTTGATCTTTTCGATCTGCTTCGCGCGGCTGGTTGCCTGACGCGCCTTCGACTTGTTCGCCGAGAAGCGGCGCACGAAGTCCTGCAGGTCGGCGACGCGCTCTTTCGCCTTCGCGTTCGCCGCCTGCTGACGCTCGCGGGCCTGCGTGCTGGCCAGCATGTAGTCGTCGTAGTTGCCCGGGTAGACCTTCAGCGTGCCGTAGTCCATGTCCGCCATGTGCGTGCAGACCTGGTTCAGGAAGTGTCGATCGTGCGAGATGATGATCATCGTCGAGTTGTACTGGTTGAGGACGTCTTCCAGCCAGCGGATCGAGTTGATGTCCAGGTTGTTGGTCGGCTCGTCGAGCAGCAGCACGTCGGGCTTCGAGAAGAGTGCCTGCGCCAGCAGCACGCGCAGCTTCCAGCCGGGCGCGACATTGCTCATCGGACCGTCATGCAGATCGATCGCGATGCCGATGCCGAGCAGCAGTTCGCCTGCGCGCGCTTCGGCCGTGTAGCCGTCGTACTCGGCGAACTTCGCTTCGAGCTCCGCGGCGTGCATGTAGTCGTCGTCGGTGGCGTCGGGGTTCGCATAGATCGCGTCGCGCTCGGTCATCGCGGCCCACATTTCGGTGTGACCCATCATGACGACGTCGAGCACGCGCACGTCTTCGTACGCAAACTGGTCCTGGCGCAGCTTGCCGAGGCGGATGTCAGGTTCGAGCATGACCTGGCCCGAGCTCGGTTCGAGGTCGCTGCCGAGGATCTTCATGAAGGTCGACTTGCCGCAACCGTTCGCTCCGATCAGGCCATAGCGGTTGCCTTCCCCGAATTTGACCGAGATGTTCTCGAAGAGGGGCTTAGGCCCGAATTGCATGGTGATGTTGGCGGTAGACAGCACGGCGCGTCCCTTTGAATGATATATCGGCGAAAAACCCAGTATTTTAGCAGGTTATCGCCGGTCTTTTCTGACTGGAGACCGCGGGCTCTCCCCACCTGATCCGGCCCGGTTTGATTACTGCGCCGAACGGCGATCAGGCTGGAGCACGTCGACGAACGCGGCAAAGTCGGCATTCGAGAGCCCCATCGCTGCGGCGAGCCTCAGCAGTTGCTGGACCGTGCCCGAAACCGGCATCGGCGTGCCGGTCTCGAACGCCGTCGCGGCGACCGTATCGACGTCCTTCTGAAAGGTCTTCAGCGCACCGAGCGGCGGCAGACCGGCTTGCGTCATGCGTGGGACGAAGGTTTGCAACAGCACCGAATCCGCCCAGCCGCCGGCCAGCGCTTCCGTCAGACGCGCGGCGTCGATGCCGCTCCTTTGCGCGAGCGTGACCGCTTCGGCGATCGCGGCCACCGTCGATGTGACGATTGCCTGGTTGCACAGCTTGGTGGTCTGACCCGCGCCGACCGCGCCCATGTGGGTGACGCGCGAGGCATAAGCGTTGATCACCGGCGTTACCGCTGCGACGTGGGCCGCGTCACCGCCCGCCATGATCGCCAGCGTGCCCGCCGTCGCCCCTCCGACACCGCCTGATACGGGCGCATCGACCCAGCCGACGCCAGCCGCAGCAGCCCGCTCCGCCAGCGCGCGGGTCGCGGACGGTGGAATGCTCGAATGATCGACGATCCAGCGAACCTTGCCGGCCGCGCTCGCGCCGACATCATCGCCAGCATCGGGCCCGAGCAGGCCATTCACGCCGAAAATCACATCTTCGACGGCGGCCGCATCGGCGACACACAGCAGCACCGCCTCAGCGTGGGCGGCAAGTTCGTGCGGCGTGTCGACCACCTTCGCGCCGTCTTCCTGCAGCGCTTCGGCCTTCGCCCGCGTGCGGTTCCACACATGCACGGCATGACCTGCGCGCAGCAGGTGCCGGATCATCGGCCCGCCCATCAGGCCCGGTCCACAAAAGCCGATTTCCACTCTGGGTACCTCGTTTTCGAAGGGTGTTGGCAGTCTTCGTCATCATACCGGCCGCCATGCGAGTCGCCATGCCGGGCACGCGACGTGCGTCACCCACTTGCATCGCGCAAGCCGGCCCGCCGATGGTCGCGGCATTGCCTATACTTTTTTCAACCTCTGGAGGAGCTCATGAAAGAAAAAGACCACGTCTACAAGCAGATCGAGCTGACCGGCTCGTCGACGAAATCGAGCGACGATGCGATCCGCACCGCGATAGAAAAAGCCTCGAAGACATTGCGCAACCTGCACTGGTTCGAAGTGACCGAGACCCGAGGCCAGATCGAGGACGATAAGGTCGTCCACTGGCAGGTGACCATCAAGGTCGGGCTGCGCATCGAGGAGTGATGCATCGCAGCAGGCCGCGCAAGGCGACAAAAAAGGGTTGCGCCCGCATCGAGCGCAACCCTTGAAAACAGCGGCGCGGGCCGCTGCATGGTCGATGGTGGCCGGACTGACTGTGCCTTGAACAGTCCCGCTATTTCGGCAAGGAGCCGTCGACACCTTCGACGTACCAGTTGAGCCGCTGCAGTTCCGGGTCGGTCAGCGTCTTGCCGGCCGGCACCTTCACGCTGCCCGACTGATCCTTGATCGGGCCGGTGAACACATCCCACTTGCCGCTCGCCAGCTGCTCGCGCTTGCCTTCGACTTCCTTCTGCGCATTGGCGGGAATCGCGCCGGTGTTCAGATCTTCAAGGTTGACGGCTTTCTGCGGAATGCCCCACCACACCGGGTCGTTCTTCCACTTGCCATCCAGCACCTGCTGGATCGCCGCGATGTAATACACGCCCCAGTGCGCGACCACCGAACCTAGGTGCGCGTCAGGACCGAACTTCTTCATGTCCGAATCCCAGCCGAACGCGTGTACGTGCTTTTCCGAAGCCGTCGCGAGCGTCGCGCTGGAGTCGGTGTTCTGCAGCAGCACATCGGCGCCCTGCCCGATCAGCGTTTCGGCGGCCTGCTTTTCCTTGCCCGGATCGAACCAGCTGTTGATCCAGATAACCTTCGTATGAATCTTCGGATTCACCGAACGCGCGCCGAGCGTGTACGCATTGATATTGCGCACCACCTCGGGAATCGGCACCGACGCCACGAAGCCGAGCGTGTTGGTCTTCGTCACATAGCCCGCCGCGACGCCGGCCAGATAGGCGCCCTGGTACATCCGCACGTCATAGGTGCCGAAGTTCGGGGCCTTCTTGTAGCCGGTGGCGTGCAGGAACACCGTATCCGGGAAGTCCTTCGCCACCTTCAACATGAAGTCCTGATAGCCGAAGCTCGAACCGATGATGATCTTGTTGCCCTTGTTGGCGAGATCGCGGAACACGCGTTCGGAGTCGGCCGATTCCGGCACGTTTTCCACTCGCGTGATCCTGATCTTGTTGCCGAAGTGCGCCTCGG
This sequence comes from Paraburkholderia sp. GAS448, assembly GCF_050435685.1. Lineage (NCBI taxonomy): Bacteria > Pseudomonadati > Pseudomonadota > Betaproteobacteria > Burkholderiales > Burkholderiaceae > Paraburkholderia > Paraburkholderia sp. GAS448. The sequence goes on along the minus strand of NZ_JBNDKT010000043.1, from coordinate 13,895 downwards.
CTTCCTTCGAGCCCTGGTCGTGCGCGAAAGTCCAGCCGGCGTCGCCCGGGTTGCCGAGGTAGACGAATGCGACGCCCGGCGCGTCGGCCGCGCGCGCGGTCTGCGTCAGGGTCGCGCCCAGACTCAGCGAGGCGGCGGCCAGCGCGAGTGCGGTCAGCATTTTTCTTCTCATCGTTGCTTCTCCTGTCGTGTAACTGAATTGTTCAAGCTTGTTCAAACCATCTGGGAGCTCGGTGCATCGGGCCGGGTCAACCCGCCGCAAAGAACGGCTTGCCGAGCGAGGCCGGCGCATTGAGGCGGATCGTATTCGGATTGCGCGAAATGATCACCAGCACAACGATCGTCGCCACGTACGGCGTCATCGCAAGGAACTGCGTCGGAACCGGCACGCCGATCGCCTGGGCGTAGAACTGCAGGCCGCTCACCGCGCCGAACAGCAGCGCACCGATCAACAGGCGCCCGGGCCGCCACGTCGCGAACACGACCAGCGCGAGCGCGATCCAGCCGCGGCCGGAAGTCAGCTGCTCCTGCCACAGATGCAGGTTGACGATCGAATAATAGCCACCCGCCAGACCCGCCATGCCACCACCGAAGAGGGTCGCGCCGTAGCGCACGCCGATCACCGGGAAGCCGACCGAATGCGCGACCTGCGGCGATTCGCCGACCGACCGCAGCACCAGTCCCGCGCGTGTGCGGTACAGGAACCAGCCGATCACAGCGAACATCGCGAAGGCGAGATAGTCGAGCGGCGTCAGGCTGAAAAACGCCGGCCCAATGACAGGGATCTTGGAGAGGCCCGGAATCACCCACGCGTCGATCGACGCGCGTACCGCCGCCGACGTGTACGGCTTGCCGACATAGGCCGACAGACCGATGCCGAAGATCGTCAGCGAAAGGCCGGTGGCGACCTGGTTGGCGAGCATGGTCAGCGTCAGGAAGGCGAACAGCAGCGACATCGCGAGGCCCGCAGCGATGGCGGCAAGCACGCCGAGCCACGGGCTGCCGGTGATCGCAGTGACCGCGTACCCGCTGACCGCCCCCATCAGCATCATGCCTTCGACGCCGAGGTTGAGGACGCCCGACTTCTCGGTGACGAGCTCGCCCGCGCCGGCATACATCAGCGGAATGGCGGCGGCGACGGCGCTCGAGGTCAGCGCGCTGGCTTGCTGGATATCCATGTGATTGTAGGGAATCAGTGATGTGCTGCCACCGTATGGCGGCGCACGCGGTAGTTCACGAACAGGTCGGCGCCCAGCAGGCAGAACAGCAACAGCCCCTGGAACACGCCGGACAGCGCCTGCGGCAACTGCATCGAGGTTTGCACCGCCTCGCCGCCGAGATACAGCAGCGCCATCAGCAGGCTGGCGAGCACGATGCCAACCGGATGCAGCCGCCCGACGAACACGACGATGATCGCGGTAAAGCCGTAGCCCGGCGACCAGGTGGCCTGCAGCTGACCGATCGGCCCGGCGATCTCGCCCATGCCGGCGAGTCCCGCAAGCCCACCGCTGATGAGAAGTGACGTCCAGATCGTCTTCTTGTCGGAGAAGCCGGCATAGCGCGCGGCGAGCGGCGCAAGGCCTCCGACGTTCATCCGGTAGCCCGCGAAGCTCTTGCGCATGAATACCCACACCAGCGGAATCGCGACCAGCGTGACGAAGATCGACGCGTTCAGCCGCGTGCCGCGCAGGAATTTCCAGTGCCAGTCGCCGCCGAAGGTCGGATAGAGCGCGTCGCCGCTGAACATTTCCGAAAGCGGGAAGTTCATCCCCTGCGGATCGCGCCACGGGCCGCTGACCAGCCAGATCAGCAACTGCGTGGCGACGTAGGTGAGCATCAGGCTCGTGAGGATTTCATTGGTGTTGAAGCGGCTTTTCAGGAATGCGGGAATCGCCGCCCAGGCCATGCCGGCCAGCACGCCGGCGATCATCATCAGGAACAGGATCCACCAGCCGCTCGCCTGGTCGAAGTAGATCGCGACGCCGCTCGCACCGATCCCGCCGAGCACCATCTGCCCTTCGGCGCCGATGTTCCAGACGTTCGCACGATAGCCGATCGCCAGGCCGAGGCCGATCAGGCATAGCGGCGACGCCTTGAGCAGCAGTTCCGACCAGCCATTGACGCTCGACAGCGGTTCGATGAAGAACGCGTGCATCGCCTGCAGCGGGTCGCGGCCCACCAGGCTGAAAATCAGGAAGCCGATCGCGAGCGTCAGCAGCGCGGCGATCAGCGGGACCGCCAGCTGCATCGTGCGGGAGGGCGTCGTGCGCGCTTCGAGTCGATACGGAAAAATCATGGGTAGGCGTGGTTTGCGTGGTGTTGTCAGTGTGTTTTGAGTGCGTTTTCGATTCGCCCGGAGCGCGCTTTCAGGCGTGCGCGGGCTGTCCCGCCGACGGCGGCGTGCCTCCGGCGCCGCTGCCGCGCTCCCCGAAGAGGCCCGCCATCCAGCGGCCGATTTCTTCGGCGTTGGTGTCGCCGGTGGCCCGAACCGGCGAAAGACGGCCGCGCGCGAGCACGGCAATGCGGTCGCAGATATCGAACAGTTCTTCGAGCTCTTCGGAGATCACCAGAATCGCTACACCGCCTGCCGACAGATCGAGCAGCTGCTGACGGATGAACGAGGCCGCGCCGACGTCCACGCCCCACGTGGGCTGCGCGACGACCAGCACTTTCGGCTGTTGCAGGATCTCCCGGCCGACGATGTATTTCTGCAGATTGCCGCCCGACAGACTCTGCGCAAGCGCGTCAGGGCCGCCGCAGCGCACGTCGAACGAGCCGATGCAGCGCTCGGCGAAGGCGCGCATCGCCTTCGCGTTGATCCAGCCGGAGCGCACCATGTTCTGCCGATGCGCGGTCAGCAACGCGTTGTCGGCCAGCGACATGGCCGGCACCGCGCCGCGGCCAAGGCGCTCCTCGGGCACGAACGCGAAACCCAGCGAACGGCGGCCGCCCGCACCGAGACGCCCTGCCGCCTTGCCGCAGATCGTGATCGCGTCGGCGCGCCCACCGCGCTGTTCGCCGGACAACGCCGCCAGCAACTCGGCCTGGCCGTTGCCCGACACGCCCGCGATACCGAACACCTCGCCCGCGTGAACCGAAAACGACACATCGTCGAGCGAGGTGCCGAACGGATCGTCGCTTGCCACCGACAGATGTTTCACGTCGAGCAGCACGTCGCCGGGATTGTGGGCGCGGCGCTCATAGTCGGGCAACGAATGGCCGACCATCAGTTGCGCGAGCGACGCCTGCGTTTCTTCGCGCGGCTTCACGTTGCCGGTGACGCGCCCACCGCGCATCACGGTCGCCGTATCGCACAGCTCCTGGATCTCGTCGAGCTTGTGACTGATGTAGAGAATGCTGCAGCCTTCGGATGCGAGCCGCCTGAGCGTCTCGAAGAGCTTCCTGACCGCCTGCGGCGTGAGCACCGAAGTCGGCTCGTCCATGATCAGCAGCCGCGGATTCTGCAGCAGGCAACGCACGATCTCGACGCGTTGCCGCTCGCCCACGGTCAGGCTGTGCACGTGCCGCTGCGGGTCGATGTCGAGGCCGTAGTCGGCCGACACTTCGCGGATGCGTTTCGACAGGGTCTTCAGATCGAATGGCTCGTCGAGCGCGAGCGCAATGTTCTCGCCGACGGTCAGCGTCTCGAACAGCGAGAAGTGCTGGAACACCATGCCGATGCCAAGCTTGCGCGCCGCAGCCGGGCTCGCGATCTCGACCGGCTGCCCTTCCCAGCGGACCTCCCCCGCGTCGGGGCGCACCGAGCCGTAGATGATCTTCATCAACGTGCTCTTGCCCGCGCCGTTTTCACCGAGCACGGCATGAATCTCGCCAGGGGCGACGACGAGTGTGACGTCGTCATTGGCGCGCACCGCCGGATATTGTTTGCTGATGCCCGACAGCGCGAGACGGGGCACCGCGGACGAAACAGCCGCAGGCCAGGTAGCGGCAGAGCCGCCAGAGGAAGAAGAGTCGCCCATGTGATTCCGTAGTACGCAGTGACTGCACTTTGCAATGAAGCCGGTCGGCTCGCGAGCGCCTTGTTCTGTGGCGTTGCAGCCGGGTGACAATACCTAATTCGCTACCGCCCGTCGAGCCATCAAAATTCCCGCAAACCCGCGCCACAGCGAGCTCTTGCGGGTAAGCCACCCTTGACGGCTCTTTCTGTCCATATTAAAACGCATATACCCACAAGCCCAGTCGATCAGCCCGAACATATAACCCGGAGAAGTCATGAGTCAGCAACGCGAGGCGATCGATACCTATTTACTACGCGTCTTGCACACGCTGTTGATGGAGCGCAGCGTGACGCGCGCGGCGGTCAAGCTCAACCAGTCCCAGCCGGCTATCAGCGCGGCGCTGCGGCGTCTGCGCGACATCACCGGCGACCCGCTTCTGGTGCGCGGCAAATCCGGCATGGTGCCGACCGAGTACGGGCTGCGCCTGCTCGAACCCGTGCAGAACGCGCTGCGCGAAATCGAGCGGATCAAGTTCCAGCAGCACAACTTCGACCCGGCGACGTCGATCCGTTGCTACCGCATCGGCTGCCCCGACTACCTCAACGTGCTGTTCGTGCCGACGGTCGTCGAACGCTTCCGGCTGGCCGCGCCGAACGCGACGCTCGAATTTCACTCGCTTGGGCCCTCGTTCGATTACGAACTCGCGCTCGAGGACGGCAAGCTCGATATCGTCGTCGGCAACTGGCCGGAGCCGCCTGAGCAACTGCATCTGTCGAACCTTTTCGTCGACCAGATCGTCTGCCTGATGAGCAACGCGCATCCGTTCGCCAAACGCGGCGGGTTGACGCTCGATCAGTATCTGAATGCCCCGCATCTTGCGCCGACTCCTTATTCGGTTGGCCAACGTGGTGCGATCGATGTCCATCTTGCACGTGAGCGGTTGAAGCGGCATGTCGTCGTCACTTTGCCGTACTTCAATCTCGCGCCTTACGTGCTCATCAAGTCGGATCTGATCTTCACGACTACGCGGCTTTTCGCCGATCACTACGCCAAATTCCTGCCGCTGACCGTCGTGCCCGCACCGCTCGACTTTCCGCCGATGCAGTACTACCAGCTGTGGCACGAACGCTGTCACTACTCAGACGAAGTCCGCTGGCTGCGCAGCCTCGTCGCTGAAGCAACCCGTACGCTCATCGACAAGCCCTGAGGCTTTCGCACTACGCGCCGGCAGCACTGGCTGTCGGCGTTGAGATTGTCTTTTCTGGTTTTCGCAGCGGCCCACCTGCCCGCTCGCTCGCGGAACCGACACGAAAAAACCGCCGATAACCGCGTTCAGCCCGCGGCTTCAAAAAGCGTCCTGGACAGCCGGTTGTGATGCTCGACTACCGTTCCCAGTTCGACGGTAGTCAACACCCCGTCTTTCACGATCACCTTCCCGCCGATCACGCTGCAGGCCACCTGCGACGGCGCGCAGAACACCAGCGCCGCGACCGGATCGTGCAACGCGCCTGCAAACAGCGGCTGACGTAGATCGAACGCGACGAAGTCTGCGGCCATGCCGGGCGCCAAGGCGCCGATATCGTCCCGGTTCAGCACCTTCGCCCCGCCGAGCGTGGCGATCTCGAGCGCTTCGCGAGCCGTCATCGCATCGGGTCCGAAGCCGACGCGCTGCAACAGCAGCGCCTGACGTACCTCGGCCACCATCTGCGCGCCGTCGTTCGAAGCCGATCCGTCGACGCCCAGCCCCACCGGCACGCCGGCCAGCCGCATCCTGCGCACGGGCGCAATGCCCGAAGCGAGCCGCATGTTCGAACAGGGGCAATGCGCAACGCCAGTCCCTGTGCGGGCAAACAGCTCGATTCCCGCATCGTCCAGCTGCACGCAGTGCGCGTGCCACACGTCGCGCCCCACCCAGCCGAGATCTTCCGCGTACTGCGCCGGCGTCATCCCGAACTTCTCGCGGCTGTAGGCGATATCGTTGACGTTCTCGGCCAGATGCGTGTGCAGCGAAACGCCATATTGCCGCGCGAGCGTCGCCGACTCGCGCATCAGATCCCGGCTCACCGAAAACGGCGAACACGGCGCGACCACCACGCGCAGCATCGCGTAACGCCCGTCATCGTGATACGTCTCGATGAGCCGCTGCGTGTCGCGCAGAATGTCGGCTTCGTTCTCCACCACCGAATCCGGCGGCAGACCGCCATCCTTCTGACCCACACTCATGCTGCCGCGGCTCGCATGAAAGCGCATGCCGATCCGCCTGGCCGCCGCGATGCTGTCGTCCAGCCGGCTGCCGTTCGGATAGATGTACAGATGGTCGCTCGACGTCGTGCAGCCCGACAGCAGCAACTCCGCCATCGCGGTGAGCGTCGACACCTCGATCATCTCGGGCGTCAGGTTCGCCCATACCTTGTACAGATTCGTCAGCCAGCCGAAGAGCTCAGCGTCCTGCGCAGCGGGAATCGCGCGCGTCAGGCTCTGGTACATATGATGATGCGTGTTGATGAGCCCCGGAATCACCAGGTGGCCACGCATGTCCAGCACTTCGTCGGCCGTTTCCGGCAGTTCGGCCGTTGGACCGACGGCCACGATGCGGTTGTCCTCGATGAAAAGGCCGCCGTCGCGTAGTTCGCGCCTTGCGCCGTCCATCGTCACGAGCACCTCGGCGTGCCTGACCAGCATCGTCTTCGCGCGCCGGCCCTGTTGTTCTGTCGTCACCCTGTTCTCCCGATTGCAACGATTCTCACGAACATGAAACCGTCCGAACGCGCTGCGGCCAGCACGCTCCCGGTGCCGCCGCGTTCGTTCGAACGCCGTTGGCCCGGTTACCCAGCGTATTGCGCCGTCTTCGGGACGCGCAGACGAGCTGCGCATGGACGTAACCTTCAGGGGCCAAAATTGCGCTGGCAATTCACCCAGCCGCCATACCCACCTTCACAAACCCAATATATCCGGCTTTTTTGTCGCCAGTAGCATCGAAACCGGGACGCGATCCATCTCGCGCGCGCCTCAAGCCCCGTTTCAGTAAGGCGCGCGGTGCAGGATCCCCTGTCGGCAAACTGCAAGCCGCACATCGCCGGACACGGCCGCCAGGCAAGGGTCATGCGCCAGGTATTATCTTTCCTATCGGTCGCGCGCGGATGGGAGCATCCTTTTTACAATGGCTGTCACGGCGCTCGCTTCAATTCGCCGACGGGTATGTAGCCACTGACGTGGAGCCTCGATCCGCCGCAACGTATTCTGGATCGGGCCGCCGCTGAAACCTCGCAATTCACACAAGGAAAACTGCGAATGGGAAAGCTCACTACCCATGTGCTCGACACCGCAAACGGCCGTCCCGGCGCGGGCATCAAGGTCGAACTCTTCGCGCTCTCCGGCGACTCGCGCCGGGCGCTCAAAACCACTACCACCAATAACGACGGCCGCTGCGACGAGCCGCTGCTCGAAGGCGCCGCGCTCGTCGCCGGCGAGTACGAACTCGTGTTCCATGCCGGCGACTATTTCGCCGCCGCCGGCGCGAACGTGCCCGAGCCGCGTTTCGTCGATCGCGTCGTGCTGCGCTTTGGCGTCGCGAATGCGGGGGCGCACTGGCACGTGCCGCTACTGGTCTCGCCGTGGTCCTGGAGCACCTACCGGGGCAGCTGAGGGGCAACTGAGGGGCAGCAGGGATGGCTGAGGGACAGCGGAATGTCTGCCGGACCCCGCACTGCACCGCAACTGCACAGCCATCAGAGGTCACGCGCGATCCCGCCGCGTTTTGCAGATGGAAGGAGACGCACCTGCAAAACGCCGACTCTAAAAGCATGACGCAACGCGCACATTGCATCGGAAGTGGAGGAGTTTCATGGAAGGCTTTATTACCGACTGGCTGAATCTCGCGATTCGCTGGTTTCACGTCATCGCCGCAATCGCATGGATCGGCGAATCGTTCTATTTCGTCGCACTGGACAACAGCCTGAAACCGCCGACGGACCCGAACCAGCGCCGCCGCGGTGTGTTCGGCGAACTGTGGCACGTGCACGGCGGCGGCTTCTACAACATGCAGAAGTACACCGTCGCACCGCCTGAAATGCCCGAAGACCTGCACTGGTCGAAGTGGCCGTCCTACACAACCTGGCTGTCCGGCTTCGGGCTCTTCACGGTGCTGTACCTGTTCGCGCCGAACACCTATCTGATCGACAAAAACGTGCTCGACATGGGTCCGGTCGTGGCGATCTTTTCGGCGCTCGGATTTCTCGCTGCCGGCTGGATCGTCTATGACTCGCTGTGCCGCCTGCTCGGCAGCAAGGACAAGGTGCTCGGCATCTGCGTCGGCGTTTACGTGCTGATCGCCGCATGGCTCGCCTGCCACATTTTCGCGGGCCGCGCCGCGTACCTGATCATGGGCGCCATGCTCGCGACGATCATGTCGGCGAACGTGTTCTTCGTGATCATTCCTGGCCAGCGCAAGATGGTCGACGCGATGCTCAAGGGCGACGTGCCGAACCCGATCTACGGCAAGCGCGGCAAGCAGCGCTCGGTGCACAACACGTATTTCACGCTGCCGGTCGTGTTCGCGATGCTGTCGAACCACTATGCGATGACGTATACGCATCCCTATAACTGGGCGGTGCTGGTCGTGATCATGCTGGCCGGCGCGCTGATCCGTCAGTTCTTCGTGATGCGCCATCGTGGCCAGGTGCTGTGGTATCTGCCGCTCGCGGGCGTCGCGCTGATGTTCGTCGCGCTCGCCTGGACGATGCCGAAGCCGGTCGTCGCTCAGGCGCAGGCGGCCAATGCGCCTGTTGTCAGGGTTGCAGACATTGCGCCCGTGTTGCAGCAACGTTGCGCCGCGTGCCATTCTGTGCATCCGACGTTGATGGGCAGCGCGCCTGCCGGCGTCCTGCTCGACACGCCCGACGAGATCTCGCAGAACGCCCAGCGGATCTATCAGCAGGCCGTGACGCTGAAGGCGATGCCGCTTGGCAACGTCACGCATATGACCGATGGCGAACGGCAACAGATCGCTTCGTGGTTTCAGGGCGGAGCCGTGAAGTAGGTGGATAGGGATGGTTGATCGCCGGACAGTGGTCTTTGTCCGGCTTCTGGATGTCCTGGCTGATGACGGACCTTCACTTGCGTGAAGGTCCGTTTTTCAGGTATCCGTATTACGTGGGTTGAACGCTCATGTTGCATACTGCATCGCAACAATTGGCCACCCACATGTGTGGTCGGGCCGACCGTCGCTGATCGACCCGTTTGCGTCATTCGATCCGGCACGGCTTCGGCGGCCGCTTCCAACGTATAACAGCCGTTCACAATGACCAGTCTCGCCGCTCGCTGACGAAATTGTCAGACCCGTTTCCGACATCTGGAACGAATTGTTAATGGCCGTTTCTGAAGGCGGTCCCGACTGCGCCAATAAAGTTACACGCTCTGCCGTTACGATCGTGGCGCATTGATCATTTTTGTGCGGCGCGCCATGCCGATGTAGCCACCATCCTGGCACGAAGCCGGCTAGCGCGACATTCGCGATCCGATACCGCGTGACCTATCTTGTGATGAGACAGGTAGGAGTTCCTGGCCATGCGAACAAAAAGTCTCCTGTGCGTTTGCCTGATTCCGCTGACCATGGTGGTGGGATGCCACGGTGGTGGCAGCAGCACTCTCTTGGAGGCACCCTCCGGGCTGACCGAACGCGATGCTTCGGTCGTGTACGCCGCCAACGCGAACTTTTGGAGACCGTTAGAACCACGTCACATTGACTGACGGGTGGTCTATGGTGCTATCACTTCGCTATTTGGGAGTCTTGGGAATCTGCGCTTTGTTCACTGCTTGCGGACAGATTCCGTCCAGGCATGCTGCGTGCAGAGCTGATTCCTGTCGCCCTCGGCACGAGCACGAGATGTTGCAATCCGGCGAGGCGTCATGGTATTCGGCAACGTTCCAGGGACATCTGACCGCAAACGGAGAACGCTACGATGGCGGCGCCTTGACTGCCGCCCATCGAACATTACCGCTCGGCAGCTATGTGCGCGTCAGATCGTCGGCTACCGGAAAGTCGGTTGTCGTTCGCATCAACGATCGCGGACCATACGTCAAAGGCCGGATTATCGATCTCTCTTACGCTGCGGCGGAAGTCCTGGGTTTGCCAGACGCGCGGTCGATGCGCGTGCAGATTGAACGTGTGGAGAAGACACAGACGGGGTCGGACGAGGGCGGAACCTTGACGACAGAGCGGTGAAGTCCTGGACGGTGCTCTGAGCAAGTTGCTGGCTCAAGGCATCGGCAAGACTGCGTAGCAGAGGTTCGTCACGACCGGTCTGGGCGAAACGTTCCAACGTCGTCTCATCGCGTGGCAGCGAGCGGAAGATGCGAATGGCGGCTGCGCGCGTTTCTTCCAACAGATCCACTTCCACAAAAGCCTGCAACAGATCCATCATGATGTCCCCAACCTTTTGGGACGCGACATCCTCTCTCACCCAGGCCTGGTTCGCGCGCGAGACGGGAGCCGTATCACCGAAGGATACGGATTCATGAAAGCGAACCATCCGTCGCGATCGGCCAGACGCAACTCATATCGATTGCGCTGAAAATGGATTGCCCGCCTGTCAGGCCTTTGAAAGCATCAGAAGGCACGCGACCAGTCATTGGACCAAAGTCCAATACAACAATTATTTTTACGTGTATAGGCTGGAAGCTCGCCAGCTTTCCACCGGCAGACCAACGACGTAGGCACAATATCGGGAGTTCGTCATGAAAAACACGATTGCGGCCGTGATGACCGCTTCCCTCGCACTGGTACCCGTTTCATGCGTCTGGGCGCAAGGCAATCCTGGAGCGAGCCCATCGACAGCCACCGAACATCCGGATGAGATCGTGAGAATGCACCAGCAGGTTGCTGCGGCGAATCGCGAATACAACAGGGAAGTCGCGGCTGCAAAAAAGGTTTATGACCACAAGAAAGCGGAAGCCAAAAAGAAGCGCGACGCTGCGGTTGAAGTCGCCCACAGCGGCGTGAGCCAGTAAGACGTATTCGCTGCGCACTGGCATCTCATGCGAGGACTTGCTGCAGGAAATTGGCTGCGGCAGTGGCATGACATGTCCGATTCACAGGCATCGTTTCACTTTATTGCTAAGCAAAGCCTTTGGGTCGGTGCGCTTCGCAGTCGGCCCGAGCTATCCCGCTTGATAGATCGGCGACTATCAGAACGCGGCAAGCAAATCGCGTCCCAGGCCGTTGGCAAAACGCCGCGAGGAGACTGTGTGCAACTGCGGCACCCCGGCCAGCGAGCCGGGACTGTCCACACGCCAGTGTGGACAGCGCAGTTGTGCACGGGCGGGTGCGGGATAACCGAGGGTCGATAGTTATCCACCATTTTCGTATCGGCTTAGTTGCCTGTTTCCGTTGTCATTTCTTCTTGTCACATGACAGTCATGTGAAAGTTATGCACCGAAAAGGTGGATGAGCCTGTGGACAACTTATAGGGCAACGGCTGTAAGCGTTTGATTGCGTGGGGGTTTGCTGCGATGCGCTACGAAACAGCACGGTAAGCCCTGGCGCGTCAGGCCGTCACACACGGCGCTGGCTGGCGTAGGTCCATGGGAGTTACGCTTGCTGTGTGACATCTGATCAACGTAAGCGTGAAATCCAGCACACGGAATTAATATCGATGCACGGCGGCGATCATGCCTCACCGCGCCGCATCGATTGGCGATGTCCGGGCCAGAGCGCCGGTTGGATCAAGCTGGATTACGTTCTAAGGAATCGAAGATTGTCGAAGGGCACCTGATGGGGGATCACGTTCACATGTGTTTGAGCATTCCGCCGAAGTATGCGGTATCGAATGTGGTCGGGTACATCAAGGGCAAGAGCGCAATTCAGATAGCCCGGAAGTACGTAGCCCGGCAGCGAAATTTTACCGGCGAGCACTTTTGGGCCCGAGGCTACTTCGTTTCCACGGTGGGGCTGGACGAGCACGTGGTGCGAGCATACATCCGCAATCAGGAGGAAGAGGATGAGCGATACGACCAGATGAAGCTGGTCATGGAGTAAGCCGCCACCGGCGGCTCACGGTTTTATGGGCGCCTTTGAGGCGCTCACAATTTCAAGCCACCGGCTTTGCCGGTGGTATTTGACTCAACGGCCAACCTTGTCGTCTATCACACGCTGTGCGGCGCTAAATCCTGCAGTCAAAGCTTCGTCCACCGTACCGAAGACGCACTTTCCCTCTGTGACGAGCCGAACTGGAACGCCTACTGGTCTTTTCGGGTCCACTGTGCAGATACTCACAACTGCGATGTACCCCACCGGGGGCCCAAATGTGAATTTGCTCGACACAGCCCGCACAGACTCAAGCTCCACGGTGATCTCAAAGCCTTTGTACGAGTCGATTCTTTCCATCGATTCTCACCCGTTCGAACATGGACACCGAGCCATTTGAATACCGGCTAGGAAAAGGTGCACGAAAATTGTATCTGCGACACGTAGCGCGTCGCGGCAAGCTGAGGACGACGCGGCATGTGTAAATATTAGCATCTGATTCTGATGACCATGCTGGTCGTGGGATGCCACGGTGGTGGCAGCACTCCATGATGAGGTGCACACTCTTCTGGTCCAGCGCGCCAACCCGCCGGATGAGTCACGCGCTTCATGGCAGTCACCTATTCATCATATTGATCCCAGGGAGGGATAGCGATGCCTATCCTTTTCGGGGATGCCGGTTAATTGCTGATTCAATTGGGTTACGCGAATCGGGAAGGGCGAGCGCTGGCCCAGGTGGGCAGCGGGCCCGGCCTGAGCATGGTGCGAACAACCGGAGACTGAGCAAAGCCGACGCTTCAATCTCAGGTTCGCGACACCGGCGAATGACCCTTCATGGCCGGGCTGAGACCTTGCTGCTCTGCGTCCCTGCCAGCCTGCGCGACCGGTTTTCGCCGGTGACACAATGATTTCGCGTCTCGAAACCCTTGTTCCGCGAGGCTGAACCGGCATGGACATGCGTTATCCGGTCTACGGCACCGGGCTGTGGACCGCGCCCGCTTTCATGCTGCCTTGCGATGACGGGCCCTTGCGGAATTGCGCATAAGGCACACCCCGCTCCGGATGCGCAGTAGTTTCATCGATGACGCTCTCGACATCGGGAACCTCGTGTAGCGCGGCCATGAACGGCGCCACCGGAAAGTCCGGTGCCACGCAGCCTTGGACCAGCACCCAACGCTGCCACACCGTCACCCACAAGGTACTCTGCCGCCACCCCGGCAGGTTGGCCGACAGCCATTGCAGCCGGCGGTGCGTGCTGTCGGCAATCTCCTCGTCGTAAGCGAAGGCGTTCGGCAGGCGGCAGCGCCCTTCCAGCCAACAGTGGTTGCCGTGCTCGATGCGGTGATGCGATTCGCGCATCCACTCGGCTTCATTCACGCGCGGGCCGGCGGGCTCCGGGCAGTTGGGAATCGCAGAGGAGGCCTGGAAGAACGGGTCATGACCGCGGTTCTGCAGGTCGTCCTCGGCATGCGTGCCGGGCGTCACCAGCATCAGCGCGCACAGCATGCAGCGGTAGTCGATCGTCATCGATGTCCTCCTGAGCCCGGCTTGATGCGAGGAGCCCCCCCCCGTAGCATTCCGCCCCCGAAGGGCCAAGTCCTGCCATGTCTCCATATCTGGTTTTACTCGAAATCCACACCGGCAGGCGCCACCGCGATCACCGGACTTGTCCGGTCCGGCCAACTGACTCAACTGCCTAACCGTCCACGGTGCCGGGTCATCCCCACTTCGCACTGACCTTTGGTCTGTGCGCTTTTTCGCATTAGCCCTCCACCGTGCCGGACCAGTTCGTCGAGCCCCAGACCGAACGGTCGAGATCGACCCACACCCGCCCTTTGACCCGGCGCGCCTTCGGCGACAGGTTTCGGAGGCACAACGGCCATAGGAGCAGCCCGCTCAGACAGTTTTTCAAC